>JANOUF010000217.1:0-10959 GCA_031416685.1 Bdellovibrionales bacterium | reverse complement strand
ATTTCTTTGAATATCTGCTTCAACAAATCATTCACCAACGCGCTCGCGCCGAAGCGGAACATGTCTGGCGTCAACCACTCTGAACCCAATGTTTCATTTACCATGCAGAGATAATGAATCGCTTGTTTTGCAGTTCGAATTCCACCAGCTGGCTTCATTCCGATTTTCTTACCCGTGCGCTTGTGGTGATCGGCGATCGCTTGAAGCATCACGAGAGTGACAGGAAGAGTTGCAGCGGGTTGAACTTTACCAGTCGAAGTTTTGATGAAATCAGCTCCTGCTTCCATTGCAATTTCGGAAGCAAGACGTACCCGATCGTAAGAACCGAGCTCGCCCGTTTCTAAAATCACTTTCAAATGTGCATTTTTGCACGCGCGCTTAATCTCAACGATTTCATCGAATACGATTTGATGGCGGCCAGCGAGAAACGCGCCACGGTTGATAACCATGTCGATTTCAGTTGCGCCTTGCTCAACAGCAAAACTTGTATCTTGGATCTTCACTTCAAGCGGCGCTTGGCCCGACGGAAACGCCGTCGACACAGAAGCGATTTGAATGTTCGTGCCTTTCAATGCCCGAACAGCAACTGGCACCATTGATGGATAAACACAGACTGCTGCGACCGAAGGAATCGATGGAAGATTCTTACGGCGAAGATCAGGCTCGATCAAATCCGGCGGAACAGGATTGCGCGCCTTCGCGCACATCTGCATAATTCTTCCCGGTGTATCGGCACCTTCGAGCGTCGTAAGATCGCACATGCTTAGCGCCAAATAGAGCGCGCCGAGCTTCGATTCTTTTTTGATGCTTCGTTTTGTGAAAAAATCAGCGCGTTCATTAGCGCCAACTTCGTCGATCGGAAACGCCATAATGTGAATTGGCGTTCCGTTTTCTTTAACAACGGATATAGTCCGCATGCTTTGCTCCAGTGCTTAAACGAGTGGCAAAGGTACTTGGAGCCCCACTAAATATCAAGGCACTGGAAAACTCTCTATGTCTCACTGATCATTAGCGTTTTTATTGGTTGTGGCACCCGGCTAACTCATAGACGGATCGTATAATCCGTTCAACTTAACGGACCTTGCCGAGATTCCATGCCTCACCGTTGCTAAAATCACACTCCCTCTAGAAGCAATGCGCAGTCATTCCATCTAGGCTTTTATAACTGGAGGACGAATTTATGGTCACTCAACCAAACGAAAATCAGACTGAGCCAAATGTTCAAAGAAATGAACAGAATGTCACGCGGACTCGGAGCTTGGAAACCAACTCTAACCTTGAAGCACCAACTACGAAGCCAGTTCCCGAACCTCAAGAATCGAAATATCTTGCAGGGGAAGACTTCCTGGAACCTCAAGACGGCTGATGAAAAACAAAAAAGCCAGCTCTTCGGAGCTGGCTTTTTTAATTCTGAACTAATCGTTTTTTTTAGAGAGCAACTCGGCACGAGCCGAGATAATCACTGATTGATTTTGCGCCGTTATCGTAAGTACGCGTGTGATCGTAGTGACTCTTAAGCGCTGAGCGACCAATGCATATCTCATGACCGATAACTGACTCCGGGAAATGGCAAATCAAAACTCCACCATCGCCGCATGCATATACATCGAGTAGAAATTCATTGTTGGGATCCTGGAGATCTGTAACCTGACGAATAATTAAAATTTCTTCCGCCGAAACGTCGCTCAAGATTTGTTGAATTTCTTCTGGAGTGACAGAAACTCCTTCATCGAAGTCGCCTGAACCAGAAGCGTTCAGTACCTTATTTTCCACATCGTCCATGTTTTGGAATTCCACTTTTCCGCAGTTGTTAAAGGTAACTGCGGTCATCACAAATGTAATCCCTAGTAACACAAACACTTTAGCTTTTTGCATGAGGCTCTACCCTTTGTTCGATTAGCTTCTTATCGGTACGGTTCATATAAAGACTGAGTGGATCTCAAAATGATACAAATGGGGGCCCATGAACTCGTTCACAGTTTCAATGCCGCTACTTCAAAACTAAAACCTATTTTTCTTTTTCTAAAGCGGTGTATCGAATGCCGAGCATAGCGCCGTAGTGATCCGCGTGCTCGTACTCTTTCGGAGTTAAACTCCAAGAATAACGAACGTCAGTTGTGAGCGCAAATTTTCCCATTCTCACGACTTCGGCTTGAACCGCACAATCAAAGCCGTATTCCGTTTTATCAGCTGCCGACGTGTCGACAAAGGTTCCCACCGGAACATCGTTAAAAATTGTCGTGGGTCTTCCCATCGTATACGCCGAGAAGAAAGTTAACGAACCGGAGATGACGTGGCTAAACCAATGCCGGTAGCCCATCGTCACATGCATCATCTCGGCTTTTTGCGCGAAATAGTACCTGAAGTCCATTTGGCGAAGGAAGGTTTTATGAATCGTAAATATGCCGAATTCAAGACTTCCGTTATCGGATACATCTCCGAGCGCAATGAGCGAGAACCCTGCATTATAATCTGTTGAGAAACCGGGGCGAGCTGAACCAAAATTAGTTTTATAGAACGAGGAGCCAATTATCGCTGCGACGTTGCCTCTTTTAGCTGTATAGGCAAAACTCTTGGCAGGAACAAGGACGCCCAGAGAAATAAACAGAGACACGATGAGAAGTTTGATTAAGTACATTTTCATTTTATTTCTTACTTTTGCTTTCGCCACTGGATTTTCGCCTGAATCTCTTGCCGCACCAGCAAATCCACTTTCAAACGATTCCAAAGGCAGTCTGGAACAGGATCTCATCCGTGGCAATATTTCAGTTTCGGAATGGATAGATAGCGCTGCGGAAGACCTCGATCTTTTTCTGACTGGTCGCAAGCTAACTAAGAAATCAAACAAAACTAGCGTTCGAATCGAGAATTCCACGCAGTCCTCAGAAGGTCGCCGACCGGAAAACGCAACGCATATAAACGTGAATCTCCGCCTACCCAATGTGGAAGAGTACTTTCAGGTCATGTTCAGCTCTTACGACGATCAAAAAGAACGTGGTATGCGACGGCGCTATCTCCATCAGCAACGTCGAAAAGAAAACTTCGGTGCATCCGTTGGCGTATTTAAAAGTATCGGCAAAGTAAAAACGAGATTTCAGCCACGTATCGAATTACGCGATCCATTGAAAATTGGGCATTCATTGAGTTTCGAAACTCTCATGGACGCACGATTCGTTGTCATTTATCCAAGGCATGAATTTTTCGCTGATCCTGATCGCGGCACGGGTACTTTTGATATTTTTAATTTAACTTTCCCGATCAACCGCAAATTTTCACTAACTCAAGTCAACGAAGCAGAGTACGCCGACAAAGTTCTTCCACATTTCCGTGGCACAAACGGCCTATCGCTAAACCATGTGGTTAACGATCTGGCGTTTCTAACCTACAGCGCGTTGTTCGAATCCATAGACGAAGGCCGATACCGACTTGATAGTTACGATTTCGCAGTTGGATGGAATCATTCTATCTACCGCAGAATTTTGAGTTACCAAGCAATCCCACATTGGAATTTTAGCAAGGGTCGCCGTTGGAAAGGCGAAGCTGGCTTCGTCTTCAATCTCTTTCTCGATTTTTGATTTGGTGGCACACTTCAATTTCGAAGATAGGTGGCGAGTGTGATCAAAAATTTTTTCCCTGATCGTGAGTTTAAAGCATTCCTATTCGATTTCGATGGAACGGTTGCTGATACGATGCCCGTTCATCTTGCGGCATGGAATCACGCGCTCGCTTTTTATGGTTTAACTCTCACGCTTGATCAACATCATGGCTGGGCAGGACGTCCGACTCGAGAGATTGTTAAGCTTCTAAGTGACGCGCACAAAATTCAACTTCCTGTCGATGAAATCCTAAAAAATAAAGAAACGCACTACATGCAATCTCTTCCTGCGGTGAAAGCAATTGTTCCTGTCTTCGATATCATTCAAGCGAGCTACGGAAAAATCCCGATGGCAATTGTCTCAGGGAGCCGGCGCAAGCCTGTCGAAACAACTTTAAGGCAGATTGGTCTCACGAAGTACTTTGATCATCTTGTTTGTGCCGAGGATTACGTTCACGGCAAGCCCGCGCCAGATTGTTTTCTACAGGCAGCAGCTTTTTACAAAGTCGAACCAAAAGACTGTCTGGTATTTGAAGATGCTATCTTGGGTATTCGGGCGGCAGAAGCAGCAGGCATGGAAGTTCTTCGAGTGCACGTGGCGTCAAATGATAGTCACACTCTCATTCACCACAAAGGCTAGTCTAGCTTCTCTAAGATAAACTTGTTTGGTTATAATATGAAAGCCATAGGGGGGCTTTTCATGTTGTCCGTTCGTCGTCTATTCATCTTGTTGCCAATTTTGTTTTTCGGCTCAGTCTCTCACGCCGGTTTATACATCGAGCCGATCGTGGGATATCAGCTTGGAAAAATCGAACTAGCGGTTAAGCCAGCGCTCGGCGGACAAGAAGGAAAGGGCACCGTGCAAGGTCCCGCAGCTGGCTTAGGTCTCGGATGGAAAATCGGAAACATCTCCGCAGGAGTTGATGTTCAGACGATGATGCTCAAAGCGAAAATTGAAGGCACACCTGAAGAAGACTGGAAACAAACGGCTGGCCACGTAGTTGTTGGCTACAATATTCGACCAGACACAAGAATATATCTCGGCGTCGGCGCTTTCACTCTCGAAGATGAAGACACTCCGCCGACAACATACACTGGAGCGAGTGCAAAAATAGGCGCGGTCTATGAATTTAAAAAACACATTGCGGTGGACGCTGTCGCGATTCTCTATACGCCTAGCGAAATGAAACAAGATGGCACTCCTACCTCGAAGACCGCGGACGTCTTCGATAAATTTAATTACGGTGCGATTATTTGGAACGTGAGATTTCCGTTTGGATCATTCAGTAAATAATAATCGTGACCACCTATCATAGGTGGTAGATGATCGGCGGATGGATTCGCATGTCGAAGTCATTGAAAAACATCCGCTCTCCATTCGCTGGGTCCATTGGGTCAACTTCCCACTTGTTTGCATTATGGTTTGGTCGGGTCTTTGTATTTACTGGGCTGACGCCGTCTATGTGCTGCCACGCTCTTGGCTGAATGCGATCGGTCTCCAATCTAGCTTAGGGAAAGGACTCGCATGGCATTGGGCTTTCGCTGTTGTCTTCTCGATCAACGGGATTCTCTATTTGACGTTTTTGTTTTTCAGCGGTCACTGGCGCTACGTGATTCCAAAAAAATCTGATTTCCGAAATGCACTCTTGGTAGCCGCTCATGATCTTCGACTAACAAAAACGGCCCCTCTCATCGACAAGAAATATAACTCAGCTCAGAAGCTTGCTTACTTCTCAGTTTCAATCTTAGGCACACTCCTCATTGTTACGGGCTTTGCTATCTACAAACCTACCCAGCTCAGTTGGCTAATCCAATTGCTCGGCGGTTACGGGTCTGCACGCTTTATCCATTTCTATTCAACTGTTGCGATTGTTCTATTTTTCTTCGTTCACATCGCGCAAGTCGCACGTGCTGGATGGAATCAGTTTCGAGCGATGATTACTGGTCTCGAAAAGGTAGACAGTGAAAACACCTGATCTCAAACGAAAGATGCTAACTAAATCGGCGTTTAAGAAATCGAATCGCCGTGCCTTTCTGTCTGCATCTATCGCTGGTATCGGTGGTTTTGCTGGTTGGTATTTACTTGCGAATTCGCGTATGGATCGCGGCACACCTGCGCTGTTACGTAAGGTAAACGACACTTACGCTTCGTTTTGGAAATCTAACTTCGATGTGAATGCGAAAGCTCCTCCGGCTGATGCCGACGGAAAACCGGTTCGAATTAACGGCGATATCGGAATGTTAAAAGCAGTCGATGCAGAAAATTACCGACTCACCATTCACGATCCTCAGTCAAAAGGTACATTCCAACTTTCACTCGAAGACATTCGAAAGATGCCGCAGGCGACTGAGAGTTTTGAATTTAAGTGCATAGAGGGTTGGTCGCGACCAGTCTCATGCAAAGGAGTTCGCTTCTCCGATTTCATGCGCGAACTTGGAATTGATCCGGGTTACAAATACGCCGGAATGTCATCAATCGATGGGGGCTATTACGTTTCGTGGGATCTCGAGAGTTTGTATCATCCGCAAACGCTAATTTGTTACGAGATGAACGGGTCACCCCTTCAGCCCGAAAACGGAGCGCCGCTTCGGATTTTATCTTCCGTAAAATATGGCGTGAAACAGATTAAACAATTAGGCTCGATTGCGTTTCTCGAAGAGATGCCAAATGACTACTGGGCGGAACGCGGTTACGACGACTACTTAGGGTTATAATAGCAATACTTTTGCCCACCCGCTTTGCTCGAGGAGGCCTCATGAGAACTGCAAATCCTGCACTTTCTGATTCTACATTCACCGCATCCACCAATCCAACAGCAGTGAAAATGACGATCCAAGGAACGGTCAATAAGAGCCTGGCTCTGATTGTCCTCGTTATTGGTACGGCCTGGATGACTTGGCAAAGTGCGTATCCCGACGGCTGGTCGATAGATTCTGCTCCGGTCATTCCGTCTTGGTATATTCCAGCAATCTTAGGCGCACTCGTCGTTTCGATCGTTATCATTTTTAAAAAAGAGTGGGCGCCATTCCTTGCGCCAGTGTACGCGATACTAGAAGGTGCTGCGCTCGGTGCGCTCTCCGCGATTTTCGAACAGCGTTTTCCTGGTATTGTTCTTCAGGCTGTCCTATGCACGTTCGGTACATTTATCGCGCTACTTTTTGCGTACAAAACTCGGCTCATTCGTGCGACAGAAAATTTTAAGCTCGGGGTCATCGCCGCAACTGGCGGGATTGCAATCGTCTACATGATCGACATGATTCTGATGTTCTTTGGACACCGAGTGCCGCTCATTCACGAGAACGGTCCAATCGGTATCGCCGTTTCCGTTGGAATAACGGCAGTGGCGGCTTTAAATTTAGTTTTAGATTTCGATTTCATCGAAAATGGTGCCGAGCGTGGCGCACCTAAATTCATGGAGTGGTACGCGGCCTTCGGTCTCGTGCTTACTTTGATTTGGCTGTACCTAGAAATCTTGCGTCTACTTAGCAAGACCCGCAGACGATAATTTTCAGAACGTGTAGTTGTAACTGACACTTGGGTTAAATTTTTGACGTAGATCGCGGTTGAATACTTCAGTCGCTTCCGCTCGTTTATAATATGAAACCGAGTTAAGGACGATTGACGAGCCTAGAGCACCCCAAAACAGCTCGTCATTTGTAATTGTGTTGTCTGAGTCTGAAAACTCGGACACAAGGACTCCGACCGCAATAGCCCATGCTAGCCAGCCAGCAGTTCGCCATGACTTCGCATTTTGAATCCGACTGATTGCTTCCGGAGAAACTTCTTCAATGATTGGTAAAATGGACTTCTGCTTATAGAGCTTCTTCGTCGGACCCATGCCGAACAAATTGTCGCCCTGATTGAAATAGCCTTCCGATAATTTAAACTTTTCGATTTCCGTCGTGGCCGCTTCGCCTCGCAATGAATAATCCGGCTTTGGCCCCGTGTATGTACTTGCGCAGCCAAAGAAAATAAATGGAACGAACGTAAGAACTATAAATCGGACTAACATCAATTTTCCTTCGGCTATTTTTTAACTGACAGGATTGTATTGGCTAAAGTCGCAAGGTCAATCGGCTTTACAAGAAACTGTTTAAAGCCGCAGCCTCGCGCTTTGTCTTTATGCTCTCGCAAACCGTGGGCGCTAAGGGCAATGATTGGAACTTCAGGGACGGATTCTCGAATTTGAATCGCGGCCTCAAAGCCGTCGATGATTGGCATTTGCAAATCGAGAATTATGACATCAGGATGAACTTCGACAGCGCACTCGATGGCTTGAGCGCCGTCGTGTGCTTGATGAACCGTTGCGCCTGCGGATTGCAAGATTTCCTTTAAGTACTCCAAGATCGCGATATCATCGTCAGCGATAAGTATCGAAAGACCCTTTAATGTCTGATTGGTAATGTGAGCGCGAGAAGTGCTCGCAACAGTTGCGCCCTCCATTCCCAAATCAGGAAGTTTCAACTCGAACGTCGCGCCCTTATCCTTCGAACTCTCGACTAGGCGAAGTGAGCCGCCCAACGCTAACGCGAGTTGCGTTGCAATCGTCAGACCCAAGCCCTGTCCGCCACGATCAGTTTTTGCAACTTTTGCTTTTTCAAAGGCGTCAAAGATAGAACTGTGACGAGATTTTTCGATTCCAACCCCGGTGTCTTTAATTGTAACGACAAGGATTTGTGTTCGGTCGCTGGTTGTTTCACCCTTTGCCTCAATTAGAATTTCGCCAGTATCTGTAAACTTTGAGGCGTTACTTACGAGATTGAGCAAGATCTGTTTCGCTCGAACGCTATCGGTCGCAATTTTTTTCGGCGCGCTGCCCGCAATCGAAAGTTTTACCTGAACAGGCTTACCAGCAGTAAATTGTTTAGCTATCGAAGCGACATCCTCGAACCACTCAGCAACATCGATCGTTTCTTTCCTAGTAGCAATTGATCCCGTCTCAATTTTTGTAAGATCAAGTATGTCCTCGAGAATCCTTGCGAGCATAACTCCTTGATTAAAAGTGCGCTCAGCATACTTTATCAACTTCGCCGCGAATTCCGTTGGAAGTTTCACCGACGAATTTTCCAAGGTACTTTTCATCAGTTCTGCGTGACCCATAACTACCGTAAGAGGTGTTCGTAATTCGTGACTTAAGTTTGCCAAAAAGCGAGATTTTGCTTTGTTTGCATTCTCGGCAGCCGAACGTGCGGCTCGCTCTTTTTCAAATTGAATGGCGCGTGAGTAGCTTTGCGCACACAAGTTCGAGGCAGCAGTCCAATAACTTGCATCCTCTTCAGTAAACACCTGAGCTTTTTTATAGGAGACGGCGATACCGCCGATGATCTCTCCTTCGACTATCAGCGGAACCGCCGCTGCCGCGACGTCGCCAGTAAAAGTAACGTAATCACGATGACGATATGAGTATTTCTGAGCGTCAATCTCGTCAGGCGAAAAAATAACTTTATTAACGCGAATTGCGACAGTCAGTGGAATGTCGAAATTAACTCCGAGACGTTCCCCCATGGCGATCGACTCACCAGCCGAATTGAGAGCGACGACTTCGATCTCCTGCTTGTCCTCCGTAAGGGTCACGACTAAGCCACGCTCAGCATTTGTTGAGCGCTTCAAAAAATCGAGAGTGATGTCTAACGTTTGCTGAGGGGTAATTGCCTGCGCAAGAGCCGATGAAAGTTCGCTTAAATATAAAAGACGATTGAAGGATGGACCCACGTCGCGAATCGCCATGAAAAGTCCGATGATTTCGCCTTTGCCATTTTTCCACGGCCAGTATTGGCTTTGAAAGTGACCCGTTTTTTGCTTATCGGGAACGTTATAGGGACGAGGATCGACAACTACGGTTTCACCGTCTTCGAATACTTTTCGATGAACTTCTCGCTCACCTACGGATTCTAGAAATGGGAAGAGCTCAAAAACTTTTTTCCCGATTGCTTCGTCCGCAGAAACACCCGTCACTTTCGATAGCGAACTATTCCACGCGACGTAAGTAAGATTCCTGTCAATAGCAGCTAAACCATCGGCACTACAAGTTACCAAGTCGTGAGCAATTTCCTTATCGAAGACCGTAATTTTCATGTGCGTAAATTAAACCAAACGAGATTAAAACGATAGCTTTCTGCTAGGTGCTCCGGGTCGAACGCAGCACCTCAACTTCGGCGCTGCGCCAAGATTGGTCTCTAATCTTCAAATGTTTCAGTAAGCTTGTCGCTGACTTCTTTATAGCAATTTTTCCGACTCTCAGGCGGCTGGATACGCTCACAGTTTTTGACATTAAACGGTGGTTTATAGACCGAGTTCTTCGTCGCCAGGCGATAACAGCTATTGCGATTATCGATTTGGGGCTCTTTTTCACATGGTGCAAAAATACTATGAAATTTAATATCGACGTATTTCGCGTCGTCAGATCCTACAACCGAATAGGCAACTTCACACTCTTGTGGGAGCGGACCCTTTTTAGCTGCGCATTTCTTGGCGGTGGAAGATTCGAAGATCGGCATGGTCTTTGGCTCAGGCATATAACCCGATCCACAATTTTTTCCAGGAACTGCGCATTCTGTTTTGTAAGTTCTGAATGACACTAACTTCAGTTGATAACTGATTGGGACATAAGTTGCTGAGTTCCCGAGTTCGACCCGAACGACTTCATCGAATTTCTGCACTTGCCTGTCTGCTGCATGCACATGCGGAACAAAAATTAAAATTGATAGCGCCATCCACATCATAGTGGCACCAAACGTACCATGGACGAGTTTTAACTGGAACTTGTATGTCGCTGAGATGTATCAGCTTAGTTCTGAATTCTAGAACCTGGACTGATTGTGCAGAGATACTCATTTAGAATATCCGGGATTTAAGATAAGGTGAGCTCAGTAATTGCTACTTCAGGGTTCATTGTTCATTCCGTTCAGTACCTCCAAAGCAGCGCTCATCGCCTTTAGGAGGTATTTATGAGTAAAAAACTATACGTTGGTAATCTTCCCTATTCTGCAACTGATCAGTCTTTGACTGATGCGTTTTCACAGTGTGGAACTGTTGAAACTGCAAAGGTGATCATGGATCGCGATAGCGGTCGCAGCAAAGGCTTTGCTTTTGTTGAAATGTCTTCATCTGAGGAAGCGCAAGCTTCAATCACGCAGTTGAATGGCACGCAGTTAGATGGTCGCGCCATCAACGTTAGCGAAGCGAAGCCACAAGCTCCACGCGACAACAATCGCGGCGGCCGCTACTAGTTTCGCAGTTAATATATTAGGTAAAATATGACTTTAAAAAACCGAGCCGAAAGGTTCGGTTTTTTTATTTCACGTCAAAAGGCCCGGGGACTACTTTGCCAGTCAATGCGCCGGATGATCCATCTTTTGCTTGT
>JANOUF010000216.1:0-5584 GCA_031416685.1 Bdellovibrionales bacterium | reverse complement strand
GCGGGAGTGAGCACGCCGTTTCCAACTTCGAGCATGTCGGGATCGTTCCATCCGCCAGGGGATTGGTAGGCTTCAAGGCCTGGCATCATATCGAGAATGAGTAATACTGATTTCCAAGTGTTCTCAATGTCGGGGCCGATTCGCCAACTTTGTGCGCCGATCTCGCGGCCCCATTTGTGTGCGCTGATTTCGCCCCAACCGCATAGGTTGTAGACCATGGGTCGACCGCTTGCGCGAATCGCATCGGCAAATTTTGCGTAGATACCTTTTGGATTGAGCCCCTTGCTAAAACAGAAATCGTTTTTTACGTGATCGATTCCCCATTCTGCGTATTGTTTTGCATCTTCGAATTCGTAATTTAAACTTCCTTCGTGGTTGCTAATTTTCTCGTGTGGATCGACGTGGCCTGCGGCCATGCAAGTTTTTCTGCCGACATCGGTGTAGATTCCTAATTTTAAGCCGCGAGCGTGAACGTAATCCGCGAGCGCTTTCATTCCGCTCGGAAATCGTTTTGCATCAGGAAAAACCTTTCCCGTTTTTGGATCGCGACCACCAGTCCAACATTCATCGATGCGGATGTACTCGTAGCCAGCATCTTTCATTCCGCTTGCGACCATTGCATCGGCCATTTCTCTTAGAACTTGTTCATTGGTAGCTGAGCATGTGATGCCGGCATAGTTCCACGCTTCCCATCCCATTGGGGGAGTTGGAGCTAGCATTTCTGTTGCGGCAGTTGAACGTGCCGGTTCAGTGGGAGTTGCTTTTGGGTTCGTTGCGCATGCCGTGAAGGCGATGCTGAGTCCAAGAGTGAAGAAAATTGTCGATAAAATCCCTGACACGTTTTTCACTGATTCCCCCGGGGAAACGATGCTTTTGGTTTACGTGTATTTTGGCAGAATCTGGGGAGCTGAGTCTATGAAATTGGTGGTCTAGTTTGGGCTGGAATTGTGTAAATTCAGATGGCATGATTTGACGATGAAGCAGGCCCAGCAGAGTTCGCCCTCGACTTTACTCCACCAGTTCGGTTTAATTCCTAAATGAATTCTTACGCTTTAAGAAATAGTTTCCTTGGACGCAGATTGATCCATTGGTTTCACCTAATGGCGCTCGGCGTGCTTCGTACGCGTACGAAGTTGAGCGTTAGCTTCAAAGCAAGAGTCGAGCTTTGGGATAATTTTATCTACACGACTGAGGAAATCGAGGGGCGCCGTCCAATTGTCGTTGTGCCAGATGATTCTCTTGGCGAGGTACAAGTTTTCATAAGCCTTCGAAAATTGTGCCGGAAGATTCCGTTCTGGGCAGAGCTATTAGTTCTAACTGAAGACGATTCTAAAAAATACTCTCGCCTCGTCTCAAGCCGGCATATCCGAGATTTGCGTGCACTACAGAAGTTGGTTTTTCTTTCTAATTCAATCCAAAAGAATCCGGCTCCCAAGCTTTGGCGTTCAGTTGATGCGCTGTTGTTAGAATTCGAAGAGGAGTGCATTGAAACGCTGCAAAGTCTGCATGAGGCGATCGTTCGCGTCTTAGAAACTGAAGCGGAGAAGTTTTGTCTTCATTTTAATTTCCCCGAAGAAAAGCATGCCGACGTTTCGAATTTTCGAATCGAAATGTTTCCCCTGCACGTTACGAAGGGAAGTGTTTGGGGAATTCCGGTGAGCAAGCGGGCACGTAATTTCTGGAGCATGACTGCACCAGGAGTTTACGTGACCGATGGGACACCTAGCGGCCGGAACGACATTTTCTTTGCTTCCTGGCAGGCTGCAGTTGCGTTTGAAGGCGTTGTGCAACTCGCTGAATCTCGAGGGGGAAGACTAGTTTCAGCCTGGCTCGCAAAAGACAACGAAGACTTGACGCACTTAAAACAGATTAGACAGCACCAGTATGTTCCAGAAGGTCATGATGTTGCGCAAGTCGCGCCATTTTGTGATCGGCCATTCAGACTTGCTGTTGTGAATAGTAATGGCGCCGTATCCAACTGCTGTTGGCAAGCGTCGACGAAAGCCAATATCGGAAATCTTACCGAGCAATCGTTTGAAGAAATTTGGTCATCACCAACAGTTCAACAGGTGCGGCAAGAAATCCTAGACGGTAAAATGCCGAGGCTCTGCGCTATCTCAGAAGGCTGCCCGAGCCATCGAACTTCTTTATGGAAATCAAATGCGCCTTTGTCTGCGGCGAAACCAGAATTGCTTGAAGTCAACTTGCCAAATTACCATTGCAACATTGGGGGCAACCGTCCGTCTGAAAAAACTCCTGCATGTATAATGTGTGAGCGAAGTGAACCAGATTACGAATTCGAAGACGGCAAGGATTATGAGCGAGTACTAGATAACCTTAAGCCACTCATGCCGACGGCCAAACTGTTGCACATTCAAGGAGTTGCTGAGCCGTTTTGGAAAGATGAAATCTTCCGAGTGCTCGATAAGCTTGAATTTGATAAGTACCGAGACCAGATCGTCGTCACCTCAACGACAAATGGAACTATCTTTACGCCGGAACGTCAGTTGAGGTTTCTTGAACGCTGTCCGCGTTCTTTCGTTGGCCTCTCGATAGATGCTGGCAGCTCAGAAACTTTTCAGAAAATACGCCGTTTGGACATGTATGAGAAAGTTCTGGAGAACGCTCGCGCGTATGGAAAAAACCGTCGGAAAGACGGCACATCGGGTTTCATGATCAAGAACAACATCAACCTTCTCAACATCAACGACGTCGAAGAGATGGTGCGCTTTGCAGCCGAATGCGGCGCTGATCTGATCGAGCTCAACCCGACAGATGTGCGGCCAGCAGGCTATCTCGTGAACGAATCGAACGCTCACCTCTTCCTCGATGCTCACCAAAAAGCCGAGGCCGAAGCAAAGCGCGTTGGAATTCCAATCACCTTCCTTCGTCCGCTGGATAAAGGATTAGCCCGAGCTCGTGTCATGAATGTCTAGAAATTAAAAAAGCAGCCGATTGGTAACAATCTCATTAATCTTTCTTGGCGAGCAGCACGTCGTTTGCTGATAATCTACTGTCCCGTTTTGAGATTTTCGCAGTCTTTCATTCATAAATTTAACGTAACCCGAAAAAAAGGATAAGATAAAAAGATCAATGAAGAATCTTCGAAATATCTCGCTATTGATTGCCGGCTTTATCATTCTTTCGCTCGGCTACACCAACTGCTCAAGCTCATTCGAACCATTGGGTTCGTTAGCATCAATCGCAAATCCTCCTGGAAATTCGAATGGTGGAACCACGACGCAACCACCACCACCGCTTCCTGACGATCTCTCCTCGTTCAAAGATGCTCCCGCCAGTTTTCAACTTGAGGATTGGACCTCTGGGAGCGCGGTTCTAGTAGGAACAATTCAATTAAATGCGCGGATGCCCGATCTCACGTTCGATGATCCAGAGATTCAGGCCGATCTTGGCGAAGTTGCCGTTCTCAATTCAACTCAATCGATTTCTTGGAGAGGATTTGAGTTTGGAGGAATTTCCTTTGTCAGCGCAGGTCTCGGAGAAGGTGGACGTCCTCTTTACCAAGTCCTCTTCGGCGCAAAGCCTTCGGGGCGATGGTCGACATATCCTTTCGCAGATACCTTTAACTCAAGCACCGACCTGACAATTCCACCAGCATTCAAAGTCGTTATTCGCGATTACGAAAACAATATTATCGGCCGTTTGCAAATGCGCGATGGAAAACCGATCAACGATCCGTCGCTCAGCCAAACCAGAAGTGATACGCAAGCACTTCGCCCGTTTTTTAACTGCGGAATGCTTCTCCCGTGGAGTAATATTCGTGCAAAGTTAAATCCGAATCCGTCCAAATATTTTCCGGGCTTCAAATTGCCGTCAGCTTCGCAAGCAAAAGCTCCCTATGCCGCAAACCCAGCTGTTCCGTTACTAGGACTTGGAGCGAACGGACGAGTTCAAGTCAACTCGATCAATCACTTTTTCTTAATGCCTCAGTGGCCAATGAACGCCACAGTAACCTCAGGAGGGGACCCGACTCTTGATCCTTATGTTCTCGATCCAGATCGAGTCTATACGGGAGACGGAGGAGCTGCGCGCGCATTTCGTGCGACAGGATGGGATTACGAACCTGGCTCGATTAGCGGCCACGATTGGTTAACCGGCCCAGGTGGCGTGCGCTTTGATCGCGCTCCGATTCCCGCGGCAATGGCGTACTTGATTTCAGATCCGACCTTTCGCAGACCCAAAGACAACCGACCCATTGCGGAACTGGCACACTCATGGGGACTTGCGTATTTCAATCACTCCAACAGTTACTTAACTGACGTGAAATCGTTTCGATCAATAATGAACGATGAGGCAACAATTCTCGAGCACTCGTTCATGAATTCCTATTATGGTCGAGGGCCGTTTAAACCTCTCGGACGGAGTATCGATCAGCGCGCGATATCTAACGGTGACTATCGGCTAGACGGAAACAACGGCGGGACACCAGATTCTTTTTTCCACGACCGAAACGGAAATCGGTTTTGGGGTGGATATGCGGTGGATGACCACCATGCTCACCAAACTCCGTATTATCACGTGATGTTTTCAAACAGTCCGATGCACATCGTTGCAAGTCGTTCGACATTTTTGACGTCGATCCTAAGCCGCCTTGGTGGGCATCACTCTTACATGAGAAGTACAAACGATTGGTCCGGCGGACCCAGTTATTCGAACGCAAACACACGCGTCCAAGCTTGGCGCTGGCTCCACTATACTTTGGCGTGGAAACTGAGCACGAGTCATCCGCTTGGAATCTCTCGCGCGACGATTCTTAAACTTTTCAGAGATGATCTCCACGACTATTACGATAATATTCTCACGCCAACGATGACCGAAGCAAAGAACCCGTTTCACGTGGCGTTTAAAAATCTCGGAATGTACGGAGACGCCAGTGAAGAAAACGGAATGTGGGTCATGCGGTTAAGCTCGCCGATCGCATATTATCACTCGACGGTTTTTCTGCTCATGAAACGACTTGGCATATGGGATGAGCTTCGCAGAGATACAAAAAGCAAAGCATCTCTTGATTTTGTTTTTAACTCGCTTTCAAAATATAGCATCGATTTAATACTTGATACGAACGGCCGCGCAGAAGATCCTGGCGGAGCGGTTGCAGTAACTCTGCCCGTTGCCAATTTTTCTGAATTAACTGCCGATAAAGTTCCTACTTCGTGGGCGCAATGGGCGCAGCGCTTTCCTGCTCAAGGACAAGAAAGCTGGACTAAGCAAGCCGACGGATCCTTTATACAAGGCTATGCAGCTCAACACATTCGCGCGCAATGGGCGATCATGGTGCGAGATTGGTTCCCGGAGATGAACTACCCTCGTGCTGCCCAGGCCGCCGCCAAATACGAGACGTTTTATTCTGAACGAACTCAGTTCGTAAATTCGTTTAGCAACCCGCTTGATCAGACTGGAAACGATTTTGTTTTCAAGACGATTTCATATGGACCGTTTGCAAGTCCTTAGGGCCCACCCGCGCAGTCGTCGGGAGACGCTGATTCATTCAAAATACTGCCATTCTTTAATTCGTGCGGTGGGAACCCGACGTCGTCATCGGCGTGACGCGAGTTTGGTGTTA
>JANOUF010000215.1:0-3199 GCA_031416685.1 Bdellovibrionales bacterium | reverse complement strand
GACTTAAGCCCACCCTCGGGGATACATTTCTTCCTCGGAAAGCTTCGTTCTTTGAACTTATGGGTAAAGGAGATGTTCGTGGCTCGTCTCAAAGTCGGCATCAATGGTTTTGGTCGAATTGGTCGTGTGCTGTTTCGCTTGGGCTTTGATAAGCTCGACATCGTCGGCATCAACAATTTGGGCGACGCAGACATCGCTGCTCATCTCTTAAAGTACGACAGTACTCACGGCATTTACCCGAAGTCCGTTAAAGCTGAAGGCAATCAAATCATGGTCGACGGGAAGTCGATTCGTCTGACAGCAGAAAAAGATCCTACGAAAATTCCATGGAAAGAAATGGGCGTCGATATCGTTCTTGAGTGCACGGGTGCGTTCAAGAAAAAAGAAGACTTCATGAAACACATTGAAGGCGGAGCAAAGCGCGTAATGGTTTCTGCGCCTGCTGATGGTGCTGATCTCACAGTTGTCTATGGTGTAAACCACAAAACCTACGATCCATCTAAGCATCACGTAATCTCAAACGCGTCGTGCACGACAAATTGTTTGGCACCGGTTGCTAAGGTCATGCACGAAACCTTTGGTGTTGAGCGTGGGATGATGACGACGATCCATTCATTCACAAACGATCAGCGCGTACTCGATGCGCCACATAGCGATTTCCGTCGCGCGCGCACAGCAACTACCAGCATTATTCCAACCAGTACGGGTGCTGCGAAAGCAGTAGGCCTCGTACTCCCAGAGTTAAAAGGAAAAGTAGACGGATTCTCTTTCCGTGTTCCAACTCAAAACGTTTCTGTTGTCGATTTCACTTTCAACTCTCAAAAAGAAGTTTCGACAGATGCGATTAACGACGCTCTTCGCAAGGCTGCAGGCGGCGAACTTAAAGGCGTACTCGCAGTTGAAGAAAATGAACTTGTGTCAGTTGATTTCAACGGCAACGTCTACAGTTCAATCGTTGATGCCCCGAGCACGATGACGATGGGTAAGAACATGGGGAAAGTCATTTCTTGGTACGATAACGAAACAGGATTCTCTCAACGCATGATCGATCTTGCTCATTACATGGCAGAGAAGGGTCTCTAAGAATGGTGCCCGTAGGCCTTCGCGGCATTAAACGTATCGACGAATTAGAATTAAAAGATAAACGCGTTTTCATCCGCGTTGATTTCAACGTGCCAATGGATGGAAAACGAATCACTGACGACACGCGAATTCGCGCAGCGCTGCCGACAATCAAACACGCACTTGAAAAAGGTGCGAAAATTGTTTTAGCTTCGCATCTCGGTCGCCCTGAGGGCGCACCTGAAGATCGCGATAAATTCTCACTAGAACCGGTGGCGGTTCGTCTAGGCGAACTCTTGAATGCGGAAGTGATTTTGATCGATGACCCAACTTCCGATGCACCAAAAGGTTTACTCCCGACACTCAGACCAAATCAGCTTATACTTCTTGAGAACGTTCGGTTTGAAAAAGGCGAAACTAAGAACTCTGCTGATTTTGCTGCAACAATTGCTGCCTACACTGAGGTCTATATTAACGACGCTTTCGGGGCGAGCCACCGTGCGCACGCGACAATCGAAGCCCTACCGAAATTAATTGAAAACAAAGGCATTGGTTTCTTGATCCAAAAAGAAATTGAAATGCTCGACAAGCTTATGAACTCACCAGCAACGCCGTATATGGCGATCTTGGGTGGAGCAAAGGTCTCGGATAAAATTCCGGTGATCGAAAGTTTAATGAACGAGATCGACGTTTTCTTTGTTGGTGGCGCAATGGCATACACTTTTCTCGCGGCACAAGGGAAAGGCGTCGGCAGCTCGCGAGTTGAAAAAGACAAATTGAGTTTTGCGCGCGAAATGATTAAGCGAATTGAAGCGCGCAACAAGAAAATTCTTTTGCCGGTCGATCACGTCATCACGCAAAACATTAAAGACACTAAAAATATTAAGACAACTGAAGGTCCTGTAATCCCAGAGGGCTGGATGGCTGTCGACATTGGACCTAAAACTGTTGAGCTATTCCGAAAAGAACTACAAAAAGCTAAAACGATTTTCTGGAACGGACCAATGGGAGTTTTCGAAACTCCGGAGTTTTCTAAGGGCACTTTTGCGATTGCAGAAACTCTAGCTAACCTCGAAGGTGTCACGACAATTGTTGGCGGTGGCGACAGTGCTGCTGCTGCAGAAGAAAGTGGTCACGCGGATAAGATGACCCACATCTCAACAGGTGGTGGAGCTTCCCTTGAGTATCTCCAAGGCGAAAAACTTCCGGGTCTAGAGGTCGTTCGCAAACGTCAGCCGTCTTCAAGTGCCTATGTTTCTTCGACGGATCGAGCGTAATGCGAAGTTTTGTAGTCGCAGCAAATTGGAAAATGTATAAGTCACCGAATGAAGCGGTAGCTTACCTAAAAGAATTTCTACCTAAAGCACAGAACGTTAAGAGCAAAGTTATCATCTTTGTTCCCGCAATCGATCTCTGGGTCGTGCAGCAACTTTTGCGTGGAACTCCAATCGGGTGGGGTGCACAGAACTGTCACTTTGAAAAACAAGGTGCCTTCACCGGAGAGAATTCGCCGCAAGTTCTGGCTGAGATTTTAACTCCGTACACCTTAGTCGGCCATAGTGAGCGTCGAAGCCTTTTTGGCGAAACCGACGAGACGATTGCAAAGAAAATCAAAGCACTTCACGAAGTTGGTATCGAACCTATGCTTTGCGTAGGTGAAACACTTCAAGAGCGTGAGGCTGGCAAAACTGAATCTGTTATTCGTCGGCAATTGAAGGCCGGCCTTGAACTACGAAACCCAGAAAAACCTTTTATAGTCGCATACGAACCTGTTTGGGCGATCGGTACAGGCAGAGTAGCTTCGCCGGAACAGGCTAACGATGCTCACGTCATTCTTCGAAATGAATTAGAAAAAATCGGCGGCACACAACTCGCTGATAAGACGCCAATTCTTTACGGCGGCAGTGTTAAGCCTGAAAATTCAAATGAGATTGTTCGTCAAAAAGAAATCGACGGTTTTTTGGTTGGCGGAGCTTCGCTGCAAGTAGAAAGTTTTCTAGCGCTCGCGAGAACGCAAAGATAACTCTGCACTGCTTAATTGAAGCGACGAGGGTCGACCGCGCGTTTGGTTTCGACTAACTCGACAAAAACATCGCGATTTCTCATTTGGAATTCTCGCGATGCCAAAACGTACATG
>JANOUF010000214.1:0-5273 GCA_031416685.1 Bdellovibrionales bacterium | reverse complement strand
TTTGCCCAGCACAGCGTCAGGATGACGCTGTGCTGGGCAAAAAGGTGCGTGTCACCCTATAGGAAGCTGGGGTGGTCGAGTTTTTTCCAGATGTCGAACGCAGCGTTAATGACGCCGACGTGGCTGTAGGTTTGAGGGCAGTTGCCCCACATTCCGCCATCTTTTGGGTCGATATCCTCGCTTAAGAGTCCGACGTGGTTGGCGTAGCCAAGTAATTGATCAAACGATTCGACCGCGTCTTTTACGCGACCGACGGAAACGAGCGCGCGGACATACCAAAATCCGCAAACCAAAAAGGCCACTTCAGGCTCACCAAAGTCATCCGCATGACGGTAGCGATAGAACAAGCCACCTTTTGCGCGCAGTTGATCTTCCATCGCGCGAATATGCGAAGCTGCACGCGGCGAATTTGCTGGTAGATACTGCATGGTGATTAACTGAAACAGCGAGGCATCAAGAGTGCCACTGCCGACATACGAAGCGTACGCTTGCAACTTTTCATTCCAACAAGATTCAATTCCAGCCGCTGCTTTCTTACTTAACTCTAAGGCCTTTTCAGCAAGCGCGGATTCTTTCAATCGCCTTGCAACTTTCGCCGCTGCCAAGGCACCCGCCCAATGAAACAAATAGGTATAGCAATGCCGGTTTTGCATTCCGCGGAATTCCCAAAGTCCCGCATCGGGAGCTTCAATTTTCTCTTCGATGTATTTACAAAGCTCAACGATCAGATCTTTCGTTTCCAAACGCTTTCTTCGAATAATCCGCTCATCCACAAACAACGGAAGCAGCGAAAGCAAAACCTGACCGTAAACATCGTTTTGCACCTGCAAAAATGCAGCATTACCAACCCGCACAGGTTTATGTCCCATATAGCCTGCAAGATCTAACTCACGTTCTACAGTCTCGGTTTCACCACTGATCGAGTAAAGTGGCTGGTACCCCATAGGCGATGCGCCCGCTAGATTTTGCACATAATGAGAGTAACGATCTAATTCTTCGAACTGCCCGATCGCATTCAGCGCATTCAATGTGTAATAGCTATCCCGCGCCCAAAAATATCTGTAATCCCAATTGCGCTCGCTACCCGGAGCCTCAGGTAAACTCGTAGTCCCCGCAGCGATAATCGCTCCAGTGTCTTCATACTGATGCAATTTCAAAATCAAAGCCGAGCGAATAACTTCCTTCTGATAAATATCTGGAATGGAGCAATGCTGAGTCCACGCTTGCCAATAATCCATCGTCTTTTTCAAAAAATCTTCGCATGTATCTTCGAGCGCCGCTTCAAACGGCTCTCCATAAGTGAAAACTAAATACTTTGTTTCAGTTAAAAGAAACGGCTGCTTTTGAACGACATATGTCAGTGGAATATTCGTAGTTAGTCGGACGTTATCGGCCAAACCTTGGAAGCGAATATGATTACTAGCAAGACTCACCGACGGCACAACGTCGCCGTACTCACCACGCGGCTCACAACAAACGACAACGCGAGGATTCCCGGAAATGCGCCGAATTTTTCTGATCAACATTAATGGTTTAAAATATCTCTCGAATCTTCTAAATCGAGGGGCGAAATCGATAACCTCAAACACGCCCTCATCGGTCTGAAACTGTGTACAGAGAATATTTGTGTTTTCTAAGTAGAACTGTGAGGCAGCTTCGCCACCAGATTGTGGAGATACCGAAAAACGTCCTCCTTTCTCTGGATCAAGAAGTCCCCCGAAGATAAAACTACTGTCGAATCGCGGGAGACACTGCCACACGACATTGCCGGTCGTGTCGATATACGACAGATATGAGCAATTCCCGACGAGCCCGAATTTATAAGTATGTCGACCGGCCATACAAATTATTAAAAGCCATCCTTGGTGCTCTGTCATAAGTACTTTGTTGATTCGTTTTTGAAGGATTCTAGACATGTCACGATGGATTATCGTCAGCAACCGCCTCCCGTTTAAGCTCAAAGCTGACGGCACCTTTGCGCAAGCCTCCGGCGGACTTGTGACTGCCATCGGTGGCATTCATACAGAAGGAAAAGTCGAGCGCATCTGGATGGGTGGAGCGCCTGAAGGCCTTACAGAACTCAACTGGTCAAAGAAAAAAACTCAGCAAGCAAAAGACGACTGGCAACATCTCCCCGTTTTCGTCGACGAGACATTATACGACGAATTCTACAACGGCTTTTGCAACGACGTACTCTGGCCGATCCTTCATTATCAAAATGACTTCGTTCACTTCAGCGACCACGCGTGGAATGCATACATAAAGGTCAATCAGCTGTTCGCACAAAAGCTTGCAGCGTTCGCGAAACCAGACGATCTCATCTGGATTCACGACTACCATTTCTTTTTACTTCCGCAATTCTTGCGTAGACTTCGCCCTGATTTAAAAATCGGGTTCTTCTTGCACGTACCGTTTCCGAGCTCAGAAGTGTTCCGCCAACTTCCAGTAAGAGAAACGATTTTGGAGTCGCTTCTCGCAGCAGATCTCATCGGGTTCCATGATTACGCATACCTTCACCATTTCTCGAGTTCTCTTACAAGAATCCTCGGAATCGATAGCAGCCTTTTGAGTGTAAAGTCCGGGGCTCACACGACCCGACTCGGCGTCTTCCCAGTTAGTATCGACACAGCAGAATTTAAATCAAAAGCGGCGAAGCCTGAAGTTGCGATTCTTGAGAAAAGATATAGAGAAAAAGGTCAGTTCATGTTTTTGGGTGTCGATCGTCTCGATTACATCAAAGGACTTGATCTAAAACTTTGTGCGTTCAAAAGTTTGCTTGAACGTTACCCCGAAGTGCGCGGAAAAGTCTCGTTGCTTCAAGTTGCCATCCCAACTCGAACCGGATCGCCAGAATTCATTAAGCTCTATCAAGAGACGTCCCGTTTAATCGGCGAAATTAATGGTACATACTCGCGTCCCGATTGGACTCCGATTCACTACATCTACAATTCCGTCAACTCCGATGAGTTAATGGCGATTTATAAAGCATCCGATGCACTTCTCGTAACAAGTAAGCGAGACGGAATGAATCTCGTCGCACTTGAATACATCGTCACGCAATCGCTTGAGCGGCCAGGTGTCGTACTACTAAGTGAATTCACTGGCGCGCTTTCTACCTTAAGTCACACCGTCCGCATCAACCCATGGAATGCAGACGATACCGCCGACAAAATGAAACTTGCGATGGAAATGCCAAAGCAAGAAAAAATCCACCGCTTGCAAGCAATGCAAAAGTATCTCGACGGCTACACGGCGACGGATTGGGCCCGACTCTTCCTACAAGATCTCGAATCGACGACACCTGCCGCTCAAGGTGCAGAACTTTTCTTGCCGACTCGCGATTCAGTCGACGAGCTAGCTAAAAAAATCGCGACGAAGATGGGTAACAACGGAAAGGTCACTCTCTTCCTTGATTACGACGGCACACTTGTCCCCATCGAGGAATCTCCAGAACTTGCTACGCTTCCATCGTCGACCCGCCAGTGGATCAACGATTTCGGAAAACGGCCGTGGTTGAACTTGGTCATGGTCAGCGGAAGAGACGCAAGATTTTTGTCGAAGCAATTCAGCGGAACCGAAATTCCTTTAGCTGCTGAGCATGGCGGAAGTTTCTTGGATATTTCCAAAAACAAATGGATTCGTCGCGTTCATCAACCGCGCACGACTTGGTACCAATCGGCTCAAAAAATTATGTCACATTACTCGATGCGAGTTCCGAGAAGTCGCGTTGAGAAAAAACGTTTCTCGCTTGCTTGGCATTATCGCCAATCCCCGAACGAGTATGCGGGCTACATGGCTCGCAAACTCGCAGACGAACTTGAAACGGGATTAGCAAATCTTCCGGTGACGATCGTTCGAGGCAAGAAAGTTATCGAAGTTCGTGCAAGTGAAGCAGACAAAGGTGTGTTTACGAATTGGTACTTAGAACATTACGCTCCATCCACTTTCCCGCTCGCCTTCGGCGACGATCGCACGGATGAAGATATGTTCCGCGCTGTTCGTGGCCGAAGTGGTATGAGTTTTAAAATCGGCGTAACAGATACGTCCGCTGATTATATGCTCGAAGTCCAAGCGCAAGTTTTGCCATTCTTAAGTGCTTTGATAGGTCGACTTGATCGTCTGCTCGGCACTAACGCTACTGCAGGCGCTGGCCGCGCTCCGTCACAACGAATGGAACTTGTTCCTACCGTTGCGCACCAGCCATCGCTGTAATAGCGTTTGAGGTATGAATCTAGCTGAAATCACAGGTCAATGGTGGGGTCGTCATCAAATCCCGATCGGTCGCACGAGCTATTGGCAAATTGGTCCGCTTCATCTTTGGGTGAAGCGCCTGCCGCATCAGTGGTTTTTGTCATGGCAGCACAGTGATAACTGGCTTGAGTCCACGGTCAAAGTACTTTCGCAAATGGAAAACGAAGAGCCACCACCGAACGCGGAGCAAAGCCGCTTCACTTTCAAAGATGCCGGCACTGAACTTTCCTTTTCTCCTCGGCTGGCTGATCGCGCGATCGTAACTTGGCTTGAAACTCCGATTCATGTGTTACCTGGCGAAGAAGTTGTTATGTACGTCAGTACGCCGCTGTCGATTCGCGTGGAGATGACCGGTACTCCGCAGACATTGCAGGATATTAGCTGCTTTAGACTAAGTGATACGTGGCTCGGTGATTTGACTTCGATCGGTGGAGAGCTCGCGTACGCGAGTCGAACACGCGCAGTTTTCCAATTAGAAGACATCACGCTTCACCCGCACACAGCAATCACTGCGGTTCGCTTGCGTAATTTAGGCGAAACTCAACTCCAACTCGATCGAATCAATTTGCCGATGCAACGTTTGTCACTTTTTTATTCTGCAAAGACAGGATTTTGGACCGACACGATGGTGCTTGAACGTCGAGACGACGAAGATCAGTTCGCAAATCTGCGTCTGGATCAGCAAGCACCAGCAGTGGCCGCACCGACACAGTTCGTAGCTCCTCCTCGGGTTGCAGCTGACTCGCACACTGTTGTTCGTGCGTTTAACTCGTTATTCCGTGAGAAAGGCGTGCAATGAACGTAAATTCACTCATGTCTCAGCAACAGATTTACTCGTTCATCGCCGCACTCACTATTCTCGTTGTCGGAATTTTTTTAGCTCGTAAAGCTTCACAAGCCGTGATGCGTATCCAGCAACTCGAGACGCAGCAAAAACTACTTCTGCAAAAAGCGACTTATTACGGTCTCGTAATTTTAGTTATCGCTTCTGCTTTAAATCAGTTGGGTTTTGATTTGCGAGT
>JANOUF010000213.1:0-1795 GCA_031416685.1 Bdellovibrionales bacterium | reverse complement strand
AGAAGGAAGTTTTTCTCTTTCAATGATTGTTCAAGCTTTGCTTTCAACGTTCCTGCTTCAAAAATATCGCCGAACAAAATTGCTTTTCGTGAAGCGCGATCTTCATAAGCGGGGCCGATGCCTCGGCCTGTGGTTCCAATTTTTTCGTGCCCAAGATCTTTTTCGCGAGCGGCGTCGAGCAAGCGATGATAGTTGAGAAGTACAGTGGCCGAATCAGAAATGCGAAGTTGAGTTGGATCTGGAATTAACCCAGCAGCTTTGAGCGAGGTAATCTCTGAAATGGTTTCTTCAACGTCGAGCACGACGCCCGCACCGATGATACATGTCGTTTTTGGATGAAGAATTCCGCTCGGAACTAGATGGAGTACAGTTTTAACGCCATTAACGACGAGTGTGTGACCTGCGTTTGCGCCACCTTGGTATCGAACAACGAGATCGGCTTGAGCCGAAAACACGTCGATAACTTTGCCTTTGCCTTCGTCGCCCCATTGCGATCCAACAACGATGATGCCTGGCACGAGTTGCTCCTTGGAGGATTTTTGGAAAGTCAGAGTTTTCCGGCTTTGCTTAAGAAAGGCAAGCGAGGCACCAAAACATCGACCAGTGGACGCAATCGGTCATGATTGTTTAGCATGCGTTCTGACAAACCACTCAGCCTCTGGTGGCAATGAATCCGAGATGGGCTCGCTAGCAAAAAAATTGAGTACTTTTTCAGCAGCCTCGAGAGAAGACTTCGCAAAGGCCTCTGTGGTTGTCGCACCTAAATGTGGAGTTAGAACGACGTTGTTGAATCGCGTGAGATCCGAGTGACGATCGAGCGGTTCCTTTTCAAATACATCAAGCCCGACGGCTCTCAATTTCCCGGCTTGAAGAACCTCGATCAGCGCACGCTCATGAATGACTGATCCGCGCGACGTATTCACGAGAATCGCATGAGTTTGCAAAAGTGAAAGATAAGTACTTCGCATGAGCGGTGAGGTTTCCTCTGTCGCGGGGACGTGGAGACTTACAACATCCGCCAAGCGTAAGACTTCATCGCAGCCAAGACGTGTGACACCTCGTGAAGTGAATTCCTCTTCCTCAATATATGGATCATACGCGAGGACCTTCATACCGAATGCTTGTGCGAGTTTCGCAACACGTGTGCCGATGCGCCCAAAACCAATGACGCCGTAAATTTTTCCTGCGAGTTCAACGCCATTTAGCGCCTCACGATCCCAAACGCCATTGCGAATCGCTCTGCCCGATTCAGGCACACGGCGCGCGCAAGCAAGGACCAATGCCCAAGTTAACTCGACCGCACTTTGCACATTTGCATTTGGAGTATAAGCGGTCGCAATACCGCGAGCTTTCGTTGCGTCAAAGTCGATGTGATCGAAGCCGCTCGTTGAAGTAACGATGAATTTTAAGTCTGGCGCAGTTTCCAAAAATGATTTGGTGATTTTAGTTCGGCTGCGAATGATGAGAGCCGTGACGCCTTTTAGCTCTTCCCCAGTTGGAATCGGAGATTGAGAACGCGAGATCTCGATTTTTGATCGGCTCTTTAAATGAGCTTCGGCGTTGAGATCGAATCGATCCGTGATGAGCACTTTCACAAGAGACTCAACTTAAAGCTTTTTTGCAAATCGCAACGGCGCGATCAATACGATCTTGAGTGTAAGCGGCGGGATTGATTCGCTTCAATGTTTCACCGAGAGCCTGAATAGTGAGAACCATGTCTTTATCCTCGATTGCACCCATATGGCCGATGCGAATGATTTTGCCTTTAAGCTCGTCTTGTCCGCCCATGATGACA
>JANOUF010000212.1:0-4361 GCA_031416685.1 Bdellovibrionales bacterium | reverse complement strand
CAGCGTCGCCAATGCCGGTAAGCCAATCGAAGAGCGCAAGATTCAACAAATCTTCAAGCCCTTTACTCTCAACGAAAGCGTCATGAACCACACAACCGGCACGGGCCTTGGCCTCAGCGTCTGCCAAGCTCTGCTTCGCCTTCACGGCTCGACCCTCAACTTCGCCTCCACCAAAAACAAAATCCAAGTCTCCTTCAAACTCTAGCGGCCGAGCTTCGGACAGCTCGGCGTCGGCGATAGATTAACTCACTTACACCTCGACATCAGTTTTTGCAGAACCCTTACTCGCGGAGGGTTTTATGCTCGTCATTTTTCTTCTGATGTTTTTTTGGAGTTCCGCCAAGGCGGACGAAGTCGTTGTAGGCATTGGCGCAACTGTTCAAGTTGATTTGCCAAGCACGCAAACTGTTCATGTATCCAATGGCCGACTCATTAAGGTTAACGACTTGGGAAAACGTATGCGTATCACCGGTAAGAAATCGGGAATCACCACGGTCACGACGGATTCAAAAACTTTTTTCGTAACCGTTCTCGACGTCTCTAGATGGCAGGCCTACGAACATTTGCGCGTCGCTCTTTCAAACATGGAAGGCTTGCAGCTTGAAATCGAGGATAGTCAGCCCGTTGTACGCGGCCGACTTTTAAGAGTTCAAGACTGGATTCGAATCAGCGAAGCCGTAGGCAAGAGCGGAATCTACTCTTTCGCAGCGCAACCGGATCCAATTATTCAAGACGAACTAAACGCCTATTTCGTAAAACTTTTTTCCGACAGTGGGCTACCGCTGCCCGACCTACAACTTTCTCCTGCGACCGTTCGGCTTTCTTCGGAAAGAAAAGACCTAGGGCAGCGATTTGAACGCTTACTCTCACCTTATGGGTTTCACATCGACACAAACCAAGGGTCTCTAACCCTTGAGCCGTTGGTGCGAGTACAAATTCTCGTGACTGAAATCCGCAAAAAAATGATGAGACGATTGGGAATGAGCTGGCCTGCGAGCGTTCAAGCTCAACTACTTCCTAGCTTCATTGCCCCGGGAAAAAGCGAAGCCCTGAGCGTGCAATTAAATGCACTCGAAGAAAGTGGCGTCGGCAGAATCTTAGCATCGCCAAACTTGCTCTGTCGTTCGGGTAAAGAAGCGCAGTTTCTTGCCGGTGGAGAATTCCCAATCAAACTTTCTCACCGCAAAGACTCGAGCGTCGTATGGAAGCGCTACGGAGTTTTATTAAAAATTAAGCCAGTGGCCGATTTTAGCGGAAGAATGAGCATAGCACTCGAAACTGAAGTTTCGACTATCGATAACAGCCGAGTCGTCGATGGCGTACCTGGCTTATTGTCGAACCGAATCGAAAGTCACTTCGACTTGAAAGGCTCTCGAACAATTGCACTTTCAGGACTGATCAAGCAAGAAAGTGGAAATTCGAGCTCCGGCCTGCCGGGATTAGGATCGATCCCCATCTTAGGAAGTTTATTCTCAAGCAAAGAGTTCCGCGATGAGAAAACCGAACTTGTTGTTTTTGTAACTCCGGAGATTGTGACTGATCCGGGAGCATCTCAATGACGGAAACGATTCAAAAAATTGAAGCGGCATTTCGTGAGATGTCGCTCACCGATCCGTCAGCGATTCATTCTTACCAAACTGATTTCGATCAAGACAAATATGCGAGGCGCATCGTCGAGGAATGTGTGCGTTCACTCGAGAGCCACAAAGCTGAACGATTCCGCGCAGAGTATTTTGGAAGCGGCCCGATCACACCACTCACTGAACGTGATGACATCACTGAAATCATTATCAACGGGCGATCATCCATTTGGTACGAGTCAGAAGGTTGTTTGCATCGCCACGAAGATGAATTCTTTACGGAACTCACCTTTCAAAACTTCATTCAACGCATTTGCCGGGAAGCAAAGGTGCAAGCGACACTTGATCGCCCGTTTGCCGATGGTCACTGGGGACGGTTTCGTCTTCACTTGGCAATTCCGCCAGCCACTTGTTCATCTGTTTTAACATTGCGAAAACATCCGACTAACCCCTGGCGACTTGACCAATTGGCTGTGAGAGATTGGGCTTCTCCAATAGCGATGACGCAACTTCGCGAGCTGATCACGCAAAAGAAAAACATTTTGATCATAGGCTGCACTGGCTCTGGCAAGACGTCTGTTCTCAATGCATTTTTGCAAGAACTTCGACCCGATGAGCGTGCCGTTCTTATTGAAGACACCAATGAGCTTGAATGCCCAAATCCACTCAGCACCAAGCTACTCACGCGCAGAGATAGTCATGGGCTACTTCGCGAGGTCGATCAAAGCGAACTGCTAAAGCAAAGTCTTCGTATGAGGCCTGATCGAATAGTTATGGGTGAGATCCGCGGGAGCGAAGCAAAAGATTTGCTGATGGCCTTTGCAACTGGCCACTCGGGCTGCATGGGAACAATGCATGCTGAAAGTGCGAGGCAAGCTTTACTGCGGTTGGAAATGCTCATTCAACTTGGAGCCGCTCAATGGAATGTGCACGCCGTAAGAACTCTGATTCTGCTGAGCCTTCACGCTATCGTCGTCGTCAAACGTACCAATGAGGGAGCAAGGAAACTTGAAGGAATTTATAGGATTGCGTCGCTTGAGGAGGTTGGATTCTTGCTCGAGAAGACAGCGTAAATAAAAAGCGCAGCTTCATTAGCTGCGCTCTTGGAAGTCTCTTTAAATTTACCTACTAAGCTACGACGTCAACGAAGCTACCCTTCGGGTATAAACCCTCTGGTGCTGAATCTTTTGCGGCTGCGCTGACAGAATCGTAATCAGCTTGAGATGGCTTGCTCGCAACGGGCTCAAGATCGCTCGCTGCAACTTGAAGTGGAATTGCAATCATGACATCGACCATCTCTTCACCATTCTCTATTTGCTGGCTTGGCTGCGGAGCCGTGGCTTCACGATTGTTCTTCATAAAGAAGCCGTTGGACACGTCTGCAACCATCTTTGCTTGCCGACCTTCTTTAGTTCGAAGATCAAATTGTTGCTGTAAAATTTGAGGCGCGCGAACCATCGCATCGACTTCGGTTTTACGTTCACGAAGTGACGAAACACCTTCGGGTCTTCCGAATCCAGGCATGCCTGGTCGAACTGGTGGCGCGTCTTTCATATCGACAGAGGTGACTCGTGCTGAGGGCCCGAGAATTCCGCTAATCTTTTGCATTTGCCACCTCCTGTGGAAAACCAAACTTACAAAACTTCAGAACACATCATGCGTTCTCTTCCACTCTCTTCGGCCGCAGTGTCTCGAAACTAAACACCGCGGCGTCTCTTTTTAGGAAACTAGACTCACGTCAGATGTTCGACTAAGACGAAGGTAGAGATTTAATTTTTGAGATATGGATACCGGCCCGTCGAACATGCGCGTCCCGCACAGCGCGAGTACGCGGTGCGAGCCGACGAACTAGGTCCGGCACCCATATCCCAAAAATTAAATCTCCACCTTCGCCTTAGGAGAACGACCAGATGGCCAAGATCAAAAAAAGAGTTGCGCTGATTGCTCACGATGGGAAGAAAGCCTTGATGGTGTCTTTCGTTCGAGATCATCTTACGCTTCTTAGAAAATTCGATCTCATTGGGACCGGGAATACTGGAAGACTTGTTCAATCCGCTGGCCTCAAAATCTCTCGCCGTCTTTCAGGCCCCATCGGCGGTGACGCGCAAATCGCAGCCGAAGTTGCGACAGGCAAATGCCACGCAGTGATCTTCTTTAGAGATCCACTCGGCATGCACCCGCACGATCCAGATATTTCAATGTTGATGAGAGTGTGCGACGTGCACAACGTGCCACTCGCGACGAACCCGGCGACTGCGCGACTAGTGCTTTTATCTTATTGATCAGATCCCAATGGAGATGGAAATTTATCAGGCCATGCATCAAAGTAGGTCGGGTCCACACTGACATCGCCAACCGAAGCCCACACGTGAGTTTGTCTTTCATCAAGCATATTGATTCCAAAGTGAACTTTTGGAGTCCAAGATTTCTCAAGAAAAATTGGATATGCACCCAACACGGGATGGTAGACGTAAAGTTGTCCGCCCCAATTTAGAAGACCGCTCGTTCCCGACTCAAAGCCGTGAAAACCAAGTTTAGCCACATCAGTTTTTTCGCCCAGCCGATACGTTCCACTCGGTATCGGATTATTTGCGACGACCAGTCTTGCGACGTTCATTCCAACACTTGCATTATATTTTAGAATAAACATGACGGCGTAATCGCTACATTGGCCTTGATGTTCAGATAACATCGCATCAGTCGTGTAATGAAACCACTCTGCTGTTTCGCGAGCGATCAGATCTGCCTTTTGCAAGTCCACTTCCGCCGCCTTTACTGACA
>JANOUF010000211.1:0-35495 GCA_031416685.1 Bdellovibrionales bacterium | reverse complement strand
TTACTTCAGCGTGACAGTGAAATTTAAGAAAAAAACCTGGAGCGCATCAATCCCAGTCGATGAAGCTGGATCCTGCGACGCTGAGGGAAAAAATTGCACGAGCCCGAAGCCCGTTCCGCTTCGCGACCTGATCGTCGAAATCCTCGATCTAAATTTGAAAAATTAGTTTTCTGTGTCTGAGAATTCTCTGTGCGCAGCGAGAAGTACGTCTTGCACGTATTCGGCTAAGATCAAGCGCAACTCTTCGAGAGTGAGATCCTCTGGTTTTTTTCCGGCTTTTGCGACAAGACGGTTGAGTTCAACGGTAACCAGATCCTCTGGTAAACCCGTTGCAGTCACGACGTCGGCCAATAATTTTTCGCCCACCTGAAATCCCTCCATGGATCAGACAGTTCCCAATCAAGTCCCTCTACTTGGTTGGACAAAATGATTTCAACAAGCGGTTAGGGCAACGCACAATTTTTTTTAGGGACAGTCCGTAATTTCTAGACTGGACGTGCCTCTCCCACTTAAGTTCGTTGGAGCTTTCGGGGGCTTGAGATTGGGTCGATTATCTAAGGGAATATTCTTATCCGCGGCTATTCACGCACTCCTGGGTGCGAGCCTTTACGCCTTTGTTGCGCAAGAAAAGCCTAATACGCCTGCGCCGATGATCGTGGAGCTTGCGGAGATTCCGAGCCTTTCAAAAGCCGATAAGCCTAAGCGTGAAAGGGATTCGATAAAGCCCGCCCCTCGTAAGATGGAGTTGAAGGATTTGCTTCCGGCGAAGAGATTCGAAGCTGGTCGAGTGGATGTCGCCGATGAAGGCGCTAGAGCTGACGAAAAGGATCCAACGTTCGCCGAATGGTCGAGAGCCGCGGCTTCTGAAGCTGAGGCAATCGGCTTTTCTGAATCCTTAGAGATGTTCCCGTTCGTAGAAGAAATCTGGAAACGCATCGAGGGCAAACTCACTTACCCACCAGACTTCGTAAGCCAGCGCATCAAGGGTGATCTCTCCATTCAATTCGAAGTTTCGCCGACCGGCGAATTTACTGGAAAATTTTATGGCGTGCGCTCCGATGATCCGATTCTTACCACCTACGCAATGGTTGTGGTCATCCACGCACTAAGCAAACCATTGCCTGAGAAAATTCAATTGCGCCGAAATAAACCAATCGTGTTCGCGGCGCAATTTAGATTTGAGACTTACAGCTATTCGAGTGAGCCGCCGAAGCGGGAACATGAGCCTCATCTCAAAAACTATTTAAGTTTCTTGAGACAGTCGTATGTTTTACCCGTGGCGGTTGAAGAGCTTGAGCGTTTCCGAAACAAATATCTCCCGCCGATTATCCCGATCCCTGGCGGATTCGTGATCGACTTTGTTCAAGCGTACAAAATGTATAAGGCCTACACTGAACCCGACGAGCGCGTTCAGCGAAAGCATAGACTAGTGACGCTCGGAGAATCTTTAAAGCTGACGATAGCTAAAGAGACTAAGAAAAAAGACAAACTGGAAAACTAGAACTGAATTCAAGTATACAAGTCGACTGGTATACCTGAATTCCAGAATTGGCTACGCTTGGCCGCCGGGAGCAAAATTGCGTGGCTTGCCCATATGAATTGGCGTTGGAGGTGGTGGAAGCGGATGCTCACTGCGACCTTCAAGGTTTCCGAAGCGACCGATGTTGGCTTCCCATCTTAATCGAACATCGCCGGTCGGACCGTTACGTTGCTTGCCGATGATAACTTCAGCAAGGCCGCGCACGTCTGGGTTTTCACGGTCATAGTATTCTTCGCGGTAGAGCATCATGATGACGTCGGCATCTTGCTCGATCGAACCTGATTCCCGTAAGTCAGAAAGCATCGGTTTACGATTCGTTCGACCTTCGACACCCCGGTTTAACTGGGCAAGCGCGACAACTGGAACGCGAAGTTCCTTGGCGATTGCTTTGAGTGTGCGGGAAATCTCGGAAATCATACGTTCGCGGCTTTCAGTTTTCTGTTTGAGATCCATCAACTGAAGGTAATCGATTACGATGAGATCGAGACCGTGCTGCGCTTGAAGTCTGCGGCACTTTGCGCGGACTTCGAACGGGCTAATGCCTGACGTATCATCGATATAGATTTTTGCGTCGGCCATCTTCGTTGCTTTTTCAATTAAACGCGGCCAAGCCGTATCCCCAACGTTACCCACACGAAGTTCACTCAAGCTCACGCGAGCCTCGGAAGCTAACATCCGCATCATCAACTGTTCTTTCGCCATTTCCACCGAGAAGTAAGCGACGGATTTGCCGTGATGAAGGGCCGCGTGCTGAACGATATTCAAACTAAACGCGGTTTTACCCATTGAAGGACGAGCCGCAATAATCGAAAGTTCGCCCGGTTGAAAGCCAGCGGTCATTTTATCGAGCTCAGCAAAGCCACTCGGGATACCAGTAATTTCAGATTTGTTGTTCGCGAGCTCCGTCAGCTTATCGATACTAAGCTTGATAAGTTCAGCTGCGCCCATGAGGCCACTTTGTTTCTTTTTATCGGCGAGGCTGAAGATTTGGCCTTCAACCTCATCGAGGAAAGATTCAACGTCGGCGTAAGATTCGTTATAAGCCTTTTCCACAATCTCATTGCTCATGCCGATCAATTTACGGAGCAAAGAGCGCTCATGAACGATTTTTGCGTAACTTCCGATGTGAGCTGAGGTCGGAGTGGAATTCATGATATCGGCGAGATAGGCCGCGCCACCGATGGCTTCTAACTCCTTACGTTCTGTTAAAACGTTAGAGACTGTAATGATATCAACCGGCTGACTTTTTAATGCGAGATCGTGAACCGCCGAAAAAATGCGGCGATGAGCACTCTTATAGAAATCATCTTCGCCTATTAGGCCGCTGATTTCGTTAAAAGCGTATTGATCGACCATCAAGCCGCCGAGGACGGACATCTCTGCATCTAAATTTTGAGGAGGAGCACGCATAGCCATCTATATTAGTCCTGTCTTCAGCGTTCTGAATTCAATTCCGAATTGAGAATACCGTAACAGTATTCAGAATTCCGAATTGAATTCAGGATCCTGGATACTGTCCAGGATCCTGAATTGAAAATGACGAGCCTATTCAAAGATGCAAATCAAGATGACCCGCTGATGCGCGATCGACTTTAATAAAGCGAATTAAATTATTGAGTTACTGTCGTAGAAGCGCCGGCACGACGTACACGAATTTTGTACGCGTCGATCTTCTTCTTTAATGTATTGCGGTTGATACCCAAAACTTGGGCCGTACGCACTTGGTTGCCATTATTAGATAAGAGAGCGAGCTCGATGAGCGGCTTCTCTACTTGTTCTAGGATGATATTATATAGACCGTTGAGTTCTACCTGAGCTTCTTTTTGCTGTTGGAAGAGAACTTCCAATTTGCTCTTCACCAGCTTCTCTAGGCTGACGGATTGAAGGTTTGCTACGAAAAGATTGTCTGAGTGATTCAGGTTAGGTGTCATTGCCCCTCACTGTTGTACTGTTTTCTAAGTTGAGTCCCGAAGCTTTTCAGTTACCGGCAGGCTAACCGTTTGGATCGGTCAACGATTGCTCGGCTGTTTCATACGCCTCGTTCGTGTGCAGACCAAATATACTTATGCAGCTGGAGTTGCAAGCGCGCTTTTGAACTTTCAGAAAGAATTTTTTTTGCAAGCCATTTTTCATCGACTTGTCCGAAAGATGGACTGTAAAAAACGTTGGTGTTTTCGAACAAATTATTCTCTCGAGAAAAATTCTCAGCCCACAAAAAATCTTCTTCCGAGCAAATCACAAATTTAAATTCCGTACTGGAATCAATAAACTTGAGGTTGGCTGGCAAGAATGAATTTCCTTCTCCGGATCCCGGAGTTTTAACGTCGATGATCTTACGAACGCGTGGGTCAACTCCGGCACAATCAATGCTACCGCTGGTTTCAAGCGACACCTTAAAGCCTTGATCGCAAAGTTCTTTCATTAACGGCAAAACTTCACTTTGTAGAAGCGGCTCGCCACCCGTGACGCAGACAAATTTCGCGTGGTGTTTTTTTACTTCACTTAAAATTTCTTCTTGCGACATCTTAGAACCCTCATAATACGAGTACTTAGTGTCGCAATAGCCACAGCGAAGGTTGCAGCCTGTCGTTCTGACAAAAACTGTTGGAAAGCCGGCGTAGGATGATTCGCCTTGAATGCTGTAGAAAATTTCGTTGATCTTGATCATGTCCGTCTTTTTGTTTGAAAGCTGCCCGCCTGCGGCGCCAATAATTATGAAAGGCCCGCCTGCGGCTCGTCCCTAATATTTAGACTAGACATGGTGCTGGGCAAGGACCGGGAATTTAAGGATCGGCGCTACCAAAGTCAAGACGTCAAAACCCGGACTATCCGCGCATTTAACGCTTCTCTACAATGGAAAGATGACTGTATTCTTCCAGCGTTTTCGTCGTGATATTGCAGGCATAGTTTGGCTCGCCTCGAGCTTATTTCTAGCGCTTTCTTTAATGAGCTTCCAAGCTACTGATCCCTCGTTCAATTCAATTGGAACGGGATTGAAGGTTCAAAACTTCTGCGGATATTTTGGCAGCTTCTTAGCTGATCTTCTCTATCAACTCTTTGGAATTTCCGCGTGGCTTCTTGTAGTTGGCGCGGCTCGTGTGAGTTGGAGCACGTTTAAAGGAAATATTCCGCAACTGGGTGGCGCTCGTGCGGTGTGGGCAGCCTTACTGTTAATTACACTCTCGAGTTTGTTTGCGCTCTATTTGCCGGAGACGAAAATCTTTTCGGGCCATATCGCATTAGGCGGTTTGATCGGCACGATGGTGAGCAAAGGATTGGTCGCCGTGTTCAATCGACTCGGTGTCTCTATTATATTGTGGAGCTTTGCTCTGGTTTTATTGGTGTTCTACACTGAGAGATCGATCCGCGAACTTCTAGCGTGGCCACGTTTGTTTTTAAAAGAAACCTATCAAAGAGCTTTTGCTCGACAAGGATTGGCCGCGTTTTTTCAAGGCCTCCAGCCGCAAACCGCTACAGCAGCGGGTTCTAGCGGTGTGACGATTACGGACTACCGGAACAACCCTGAAGAAAAACCGAAAAAGAAAAAACTTCGCTTTCCAATTTTAGGTTCGGAATCTGTTGACGCCGAGGATTCGGAAAAATCTTCCAAAGAAACCGATGACTCAGGTGAACAGATAGAAACAAAAGTTACGGGCCGTGCGGCAAAACTTCTTGGGCTTGAAAAAGAAGTCGCACAAGCCAACGAAGAAGCTTTAGAGGATGAAGAGTCGACCGGCGGTGCGCTAAGGGTTATGGATGCTTTGGCTCAGATGCCGCGCCGTAAAGTAAAAATGAAAACGAAGATCGATCGCCGGGTTGAAAACTGGAAACTTCCAGATCTCGGGATGCTTGAAGATCCACCAGCGACGCGCAACCGCATCGATGAGCGCGAAATCTTGAGAAAATCCGAGATCCTTGTCGATAAACTGGCGCAGTTTGGAGTGCGCGGCGAAGTTCGGGCAGCAAAGCCAGGCCCAGCAGTTACGATGTATGAATTTAAACCCGCGTCAGATGTCAGAATCAGTCGGATTTCTGAATTGGCTGACGACCTCTCACTTGCACTTTCTTCAGAGTCGCTTCGAATCATCGCTCCCATTCCCGGTCGCGACGTCGTTGGTATAGAAACTTCGAATTCGCAGCGCGAACACGTGTTTTTGAAGGATATTCTCGCGCATGAGCAGTTCTGGTCTGACAAAACCAAACTTCCTATCGCACTTGGGCGCCAAGCTGATGGTGAAACTAAGGTCGTCGACCTAAGAAAGATGCCGCACTTACTTGTTGCTGGAACAACGGGTTCAGGTAAATCGGTTTTCGTCGTTGGCGCTATTACAGCACTTTTATTCCGCCACTCACCAAAAACATTACGCTTGATTCTCGTCGATCCGAAACAAGTCGACTTGGCTGTGTTTAATAAAGTTCCTCATTTATTGATGCCGCCGATTCTTGAGCCGCGAAAAGCGGTTACGGCGTTGAAATGGGCCATTCGCGAAATGGAAAAACGCTATCGTTCAATGTCGAAGTTCGGTGCTCGCGGTATCGAATCGTTTAACGAAATTGTCGAAAAAATTCCAAAAGAGCAGCAAGAAGAACACGAGAAGATCAACCAGCAGTTCGAGGACGAAAATAAACGGAACGAGCAATTCTATTTCACGGCTCAACCTTATATTTGTATCGTCGTCGAAGAATTTGCGGACTTAATGGCTGTCGACAAACAAAATGTTGAACAGTGCGTAGTGCGCTTAGCGCAAATGGCTCGTGCGTGCGGAATTCACTTAATCCTTGCGATGCAAAGTCCGCGTAAAGACGTTGTAACGGGTCTTATCAAAACCAATATTCCAGGGCGTATCAGCTTTAAAGTTGCGAGTAAAATGGATTCGCGAATTATCCTCGATGAAGCGGGTGCTGAGCGCCTGCTTGCTCAAGGTGACATGCTCTTCTTGGCTCCGGGTATGTCGAAGCCGCAACGTCACCACGGTCCATGGCTTCCAGACGCTGATATTTCGAAAGTTATGAAGTGGTGGTCGGATCAGGGAGAACCGCAATTTGATCCGCTCGCTATGAAAGCGCTCGAGGGCACGGGTGGTGGCTTCGATATGAGTGGCGATAATGCTTCCGAGAATGATCCCTTGGCAGGCGACGGAAATGATCAAGATTACGATGAAAAATACGATGAAGTGTTAGCGTGGGTGTCCTCACAAAAAGAGGTCTCTGCGAGCTTGCTTCAGCGCCGCTTCCGCCTAGGGTATCCACGGGCCGCCCGCATGGTTGAACTCTTTGAGCGCGAAGGCGTAGTGGGCCCTCCAAACGGCAGTAAACCTCGTCAGGTTTTGATCTCATCTTACAAAGATAATAACTAAAAATATATCCGGGCGCGCTTCGCGCCTTGGTTTGACCCACCCATCGGATATCGGATATCAGATATCATGATATCAAATATCAGACGGGTGCCTCGAATCCCTATTAATTTAGTCGTCATTTTAACTGCGTTTGCGGTATCGACGTCCTATGCGCAACAAACCGAAAACCACAAAAATTTGATCGAAAAAGCACGCAATTTGACCCTTCAGCGAGATCGCCTGCAGGCAAGTCAGGTTCTCCAGCGTGCTTTGCAAAAAGAACCGAAGGCATCGCCCGCTTTTAAAGAGATGAGTCGAGCGCTCGATGAGTTGATGCTTTTGTTTTACACGGAAAAAGGCCAATCGTTATTCACGCAAGCCGATGCGGCCATTGATTCAAATCCGAAAGCTGCAATCGACAGTTACAACGCAGCCCTTCGCGCGGAAGATGGAAACGTTTCAGTTCTGATGGCCCTTGCGCGCGCTCACTTGCGCCTTGAGGAGTGCGCGAAGGCCGAAGCATTTATTAAGCAAGCTGAGTCGATGAACCCATACTCTCCAGAAGTAAAACTTCTTCGGCTTCAAGCCTTGAGCTGCACGGGCTCGTTTGATCAGCTTTCGCAACAACTCTCACAATTGAACGACGCGAACATGTCTGAGCTTTCTTCCGTTGAGAAATACTTAAAGACGTTTCAGATCCAAGAGGCGATTCGGAAAAAAGATTTTAAGAAAGCGAAAAGCATTCAATCTGCGTGGGAAATTGCAAATGCGGAGTATCCAGAAGTCTATTTCTGGAAATATAAGCTCTCGTCTATTGAAGGCGGCAACTCGGATCGCTCAGCAGGCGCTAAATATGTACAACTTTGCCAAACGATGAGTGTACGCAAAAAGAAAACCTATAATCTGGATGTTGAGCTTTGCCGTTCACGCGAAAAAATCGAAGAGGAATTAAAAACTTTGCCTCAAGACGCGGTCCCGGCCGAGGAGAATGACGATGACTAAAATACTTTTCATTTCATTCTTAGTTCTGGGTGGCTGTGGTGTACGCGGAAGACCGCAGCCCCCGACAACTCCTCCTGAAATTGGCCGAGGTCAGCCTACGTTTCGTCGCGCGACTCAACAGTTTGCATTTCCCAACGTAGCTCCTGTTCCGACCCCGGCGCCTTCAACAGACGAGGGTGCGAAATCAAAATGAGTGCGAACAGTCGATTTCCTTTTTATAAAATCGTCGGCACTGGAAATGATTTCCTGTTTCTCGATTTTCGCGACGATTATCTGACCGACGTAAATCGTCCTGTTGCAAGAGCGGAATTTGTTCGCCGGATTGCGAATCGTCACACCGGCGTTGGCTCTGATGGTGTGGTGTTCGTTGAAAAACAGGGCTCTGATCTCAAGTGGGATTTCTATAATCCCGACGGTTCGAGTGCGGCGATGTGCGGAAATGCACTTCGCTGCATGGGTCGCTGGGCGAAAACTGTTCTTGGGAAAGATGAAGTTCAGTTTCACACGCGTCTCGGTCTTGTTACCGTGCGCTATGAAGGCGGTCGGTTCAATGCTCAACTCCGTGGACTTAATGTTTCTCCACGCGCTTTGCCGTATGAAATCGATGGCTCGCCACTGGAAGCGAGTTTAATAAACACAGGCGTGCCCCACGCAGTGGTTCGTGTCTCGACGATTTCAAACGAAGATTTTCTTCTAAAACATGTACCGCATCTTCGTCGCCACCCTGTAGCGGGTATCGAAGGTGCAAACGTAACGTTTGTGCAGGTCGTTGATGCAAAAGAGTTTAAGACCGTTACCTTTGAGCGCGGAATAGAGGACTTTACGCTTTCGTGCGGCACGGGCGTATTGGCTGCAGCAGCTGAGGGTCTGGGCTTTATTCCCTCGGAAACGTCTGCAAAGCTCACTACGCCAGGCGGCATTCTTGAAGTCATTTACAAAGATAATTTTTCCGTGGCTCATCTCATTGGACCAGCAGAAGTTATCTGCTCAGGCTTTCTTGAAGAGAGGTTTCTGCGATGAAAGACTTTACAGGTGTTTTCACGGCACTCGTTACTCCGTTTAAAGACGGACAAGTTGATACGACCTCTCTAAAAAAGCTGGTGAAGTTTCAACTCGAGCGCGGCGTACAAGGTTTCGTCATTTGCGGAACGACGGCTGAGAGTCCATGTCTATCGAAGAAAGAAAAAGAACAGTGTTTCAAAGTTGTCGAGGCCGAGGTCGGAGGACAGGTCCCCCTCATTATGGGCACTGGATCGAATAACACTCGTGAAACCATTGAGGCGACAAAAGAAGCCACCTTTTGGGGTGCAGATGCGGCACTCGTCGTTGTTCCCTACTACAACAAGCCTCCACAGCGTGGACTTGAGCAACACTATCGCGCAATCGCAGATGAATCTGAAATTCCGGTTATGCTGTACAACGTACCCAGCCGCACGATCACAAAGCTTGAGCTTGAAACGATCGTCTCCTTAAGCCAGCACAAAAACATTATTGGTATCAAAGACGCTATCGGCGATATGGATCTTGCTCGCAAAACTCTCGAGAAAAGTAAAGATGGCTTCCTTGTTACAAGCGGTGACGACGCAACTTACTTAGATCTAGTCACTGAAGGTGGTCACGGTGTGATCTCGGTTGCATCTCACATTTTACCTCGTGAGTTTGTGAATTGGTATCGTAAGGCACATGCGACTGACACGACTTGGAAAGCCGAGTTCCAAGCCGCTCGCACTTTGATCGATTACTTGTATGTAGAAGCAAATCCAATTCCAGTAAAAATGGCGCTTGCGCTCATGGGTGTAATCGCAACTCCGGAAATGCGTTTGCCGCTTGCGCCACTCATTGAGCCGTACACAACCGAACTTAAAAACCGCATGCAAAAGCAGGGGTTACTCTAATGGCCCTGAACGTTGCTATTGTCGGCGCTTCCGGGCGCATGGGAAAAGAAATCATCGGTATGGCGAGCGGCGATCCGCAATTTAAAATTGTAGCCGGTGTTTCGCGTACAAAAATTGCTGAGCTTTCTGCATCACATGACTCGATTACGAAATTAAGCCCAGCAGGAATTGATATTGTAATTGATTTCTCTCAGCCTGAATTGTCGAACGACGTCACTTCGTGGAGTGCGAAAAATAAAATTCCGCTCGTTAGCGGCGTGACAGGCCTGACTGACGCACAAAAAAAACTTTTCGAAACCACAGCTAGATTCGCTCCGGTATTGTGGGCTCCGAACATGAGCCTGGGCGTTGCGGTTATGGCCGAGATGTTGTCTGCTCTTAAATCATTGAACGGTTATGAATTTCAGATCGAAGAGATTCACCACAAGCATAAAAAAGATAAGCCCAGCGGGACAGCACTCTTCCTCCAGGAACGTCTAAAGGCGGTGGTTGGGAATGTCCCTGAACCCTTGGCGATCCGCGGTGGTGGCGTGTTTGGCGTTCACAAAGTCTTCGCGTTGGGCGAAGAGGAAGTCATTACGATTGAGCATACGGCGATCAACCGAAAGGTTTTTGCGCGGGGTGCCCTCTTCGTTGCGAATTGGCTTAGGAATAAGCCTGCTGGCCTCTATAAAATGGCTGATGTTCTGCGAACATAGCTTGCCTTTCGGCCTCCCAAGTCATAATCATTTTAGACCGAATAATATCTCAGTTTCCCTAGGGGAATTGACCACAGGAGAAGTCCATGAAGTTTTTCATTGATTCAGCGGACATCGCTGAAATCCGCGAAGCCAATAAGCGCGGATGGGCCGATGGCGTAACCACAAATCCTACGCTGATCGCTAAAACCGGCAAAAAAATGAACGATGTAATCAAAGAAATCTGCATGGAGGTCAAAGGACCTATCTCTGCAGAAGTTGTAAGCCTAGAAGCTGACGGCATGTACAAAGAAGGTTTGGAGCTTGCGAAAATTCACGACAACGTCGTCGTGAAAATCCCAATGACTGAAGATGGCTTAATCGCTGTTCGTCGTTTCGCCTCTGACGGTATCAAAACGAACGTGACCCTCGTGTTTTCACCACTTCAAGCATTGTTGGTCGCAAAGGCCGGCGCTTCGATGTGCTCTCCATTTGTAGGTCGCCTCGACGACATTTCGAATGTCGGCATGGAATTGATTTCGCAGATTCGCCAGATCTACGACAACTACAGCCTTCAAACTGAAATTCTAGTAGCAAGCGTTCGTCACCCAATTCACGTTCTTGAATCCGCTCAAATTGGTGCGGACATCGTGACTTGCCCGCTGAAGGTCATGCAGCAGCTAGTTCGCCATCCGTTGACTGATGCAGGTATCGCTCAGTTCTTAAAAGATTGGGAAAAGGTTCCGAAGTGATTAGTCAGCCGTTGGTCCGTAAACGTAAAGTTTGCGGGCCAGACCTATGTCTAGTTGGCTGTCTGAGTAGTCAGACTCTTAGAGCGCTGACGGTCGTTGCGCTCTCGACTTTGGTGTGGTTATCCACCGCGTGTACAACTCCCGGAATCAAAATACAGGCAACCGAGCAGCAGTCGCTCAACTACATCCGCTTTGTTATCAACAAAACAGCCCCGCGCGGTGTTCGCTCTGCAAGCCAAAATCAGCGCGAAGTTTTATCCAATTACTTCGACGTCTACGACGAATCCATCGATACAACAACGAAGCGCGAACGCGCTTACGCTCACTTTTTAATTCTTGGAGCAAGCCGACCGTACGAAGTTGAAGTGCGCGTGATTACCGAGAAGAAATCGGGCGGCGAATATAAAAAAATCGGCGTCGATAAAAGTCATTCGAAGTTCCTAGCAAAACGTCTGGAAGACGCCTTAGCCAAGAGTCGGGAAGACTCCAACTTCGTTGACGACTGGAGACCCTTCTGAGAGCCTGAATGTGTCCTTGAGCAAATGGATTTGATCAAAGGAATTCAGTGTTTAGCTTTCCGCGCTCGAAATCAAAATTCGCTATCGTAGTCGCCTCGACTTTGGCAGGCGCGGCTATTTTCCAAACAGGAATGAAGTCAATTTCGAAATCAACTCTGGAAGTTGATGTTCGTACTTTTGATCGAGCTGTTTCAATCACAGTAAATCGAACATCACCTGCGTTCGCGGCACTTGAAGATACTCTCGAAGACTTCGATGACAGCTTTTACGAGAGTCTTTCTCCGTATGCGCCAGCGGAATTTTTAACTTCGGGTTCTGACTTCGCGTTCAAGGCGCAGCAGATTATCGCGGAAAATTTTCGTGAAGCCTCTGAGATTGGAAAAGCTCGCGCAATCGCGGATGAAAAAGCGAGCGAAAACATTCGTAAGCTACAGGCGTTCTTGCAAAATGCTTTCGCGAAAAAATCCCCGTCAAAGTCGCAGTCACCAGTTGAACAGCGCTCTGAAGACCAGATTCAGAAATTTTCTGCAAACGAGTCTAACATTGACGATGGGATCGAACCTGGAATGCTCGTTGTTTCAGGTGGGCAGATTCTTGAGCCATCAAAGTTTGCAGCCAGTGCCACTGAAGATTCAGCTGAAGTTAAAACGATTCACCTCTCAGAGCTAAAAATTGACAAGAAAGAGCTTCTTAAGAGTCTCTTCCTTCCACTTGTGACAGCTGCTCCGGAAACTGAAAAAAGCGCGACGAGGAGTCGCGGTTTAGGCGGATTGCAAAAAGGCACTCGCTCAACTCATCGTGAAAGCGAACGAGCGGCAGCTATCGCACGACCCGAAAAGCGTAAGGGTATGCTTTCGCCAAATGAGCTGACTACTCAAGCGGCCCAGCCTCACTTGATCAGCGGAAGTCTTGAGATGCTCGGCGGTTTAGCGGTGACGTCTGGAAAAGACCAACTCGTGGTCTATCGCGAAGTCGATGGCGAACGTCTTGAATCGGCAAGCGTGTACATGCGTGAAGCACGCTACAAAATTTATGTTAATGATAACGAAGGAATTTTAGTTAGTGAGCTCTATGCAGGCAACGGCTACCTCCTTGGTCGCGGCGAGTATGCGCTCAATAATCTTTCTCGCACCCAAGATTCCACTGGAATCAATCTCAAGCTCAGCACAATACCTCGAGGCATTAGCGGTCGAACGCAATCGGCGTACAGCCACGATAATAAAGTTGATCCAGTAGCGGGCGCAGAGGTTATTGCTGCAGGAATCGAGACACAAATCGTTTCTGCAAAAGATGGAACGTTTAGTAACGAAAATATCGCAGTCGACTCTGTGTTGCTGACAAGAACCCAACGACCAAATTATTGGGGCACGCTCGCTTTTGCGAGATCTGGTTCGAATACTTCTCTTACACTTTTCCCTGACAAGATGATGTCGGCATTCTCTTCTCTAGCTGGTTTCCGTATCGGCGAGCGACCGCCGGTGATTTGGGGTAAGATTACTCAAAATGGAAAAGCAGTAGCGGGCGCTCGAGTTGAACTCTTAACAGCAGAGAGACCCGTTCAGCCTGTTTACTTTAACGCTCTGATGATTCCAGATCCGTCTCTTAGCACCACTTCAGCAAACGGAATGTACGCGTTCATTCCGGTTGAGCCAGGAGTTCAAGTCATTCAAGCGTCGATGGGTGGAGATACGCTTGAGCCGGTTGTTGTGGCCGCTGAAGCCGGCTTCGTTTCAACGGTCGACCTTGAAGTAAAGCGCTCACAACAAACGGTTGTTAAAGTCTTTGATGCGTTTGAGACGAGCCATCCTCTTGCGGCTGAAATCAGAGTTCTTGGAAATGATACTCCACGCACCATTGATCAAAGCGGCACACTTCAAATCAGAACAGCTCCAAACAACGGACTCGTTGCTATCGATGCCGATGCGGGCGATCGCTACGCTGTCACTCGCGTGACGGTGAATGGTTCGCATCACGCTCTAAGTGTTCCAATGGTTAAGCAATCATGGATCGATGATATCCAAGGAAGTAAGCGAATCAGCAGGCAGCCGAATACGGGTGTTGCAGTCGGATTCATGACTTCGAATCAACGCTTCCAAGTTTTTGCTTCAGGCAATAGTCCTTCGAGCGAAATTCGCATTGTGTATTTCGATCGCAGCGGAAGAGTGCTCAATAGCAAATACGGCGTCGAAGGTGGCGGGTACATCGCCTACAACTTGCCAGAAGGTTTCACAACACTGTCGGTGGTTGCAGAGCGTATACAAGGCGCACAGGTCGTTACCACTCTTGTTGAAAAGACTGTGACGAACGTTCTTACTCATTCATTGAAATAAATTAGCCCTTGCGACGAGTCTTCGTGACCACTTGGGTTTCGGCGAAGATCTTTTGAAGCTTTTGGCGTAATGAATCCGGCATGTAGACGCGAATTCCGCTCGGCAGAACTCCGTTGCTAACGATAAGCTTACGCAAATCGGGATTGTGCAAAACTAAGCTTTCCTCAGAGAGACCGGTCGCCTTGAGAAGCTTCGAGGCTTTATAGGCCTTCGGTAAGCGCACAGAATAAGTTTCGAGTGCTGGCTCCAGATCGAGTGCTCCCCAAATCCTGTCTTTATAAATCTGTGCGTGAAGTGCCGCGAGGAAACTGCTGTAGAAGTTTGCTGAGGCGAAATTGAACATCTTTGTTTGGTACTTCATCGCGATGGTGCCGAGATCTTTAGTACCTGTTGCTTTAACCGCAGCACGCACGCCACCAGGTCCATGATTGTACGCAGTCAGAGCGAGCGGCCACTGACGATGAAGGATAAGGTGATTCTCTTTTAGTAAACGAGCCGCTGCTTCGGAAGCTTTGAACGGTGAGCGGCGCTCATCGATCATATCGTTGACCAGCATGAATTTGCGGCCCGTATTACCCATGAACTGCCAAATTCCCGCTGCGCCATCTTTGCTTGTCGCAAATTTGTTGAAGCTGCTCTCAACGAGTGGAAGTCGTGTGAGTTCGATTGGCAATTTGCTTTTCGCGAAGATCTCTTCCATCTCTGGCAAATAGCGACCACTTATTTTAAGACCTTGTTCATAGAAGTTCTTTTGGCCCATTTGCACACGCGTGCTGCGCGCAGCATTGCGCGCTTGGGTTTGCACTTTCCCACCGAGTGGTTTGAGTGCATCAACAACCAATTGCTCATAGGTAGAAAGGGTCTTCAAATTTTTCTTAAGCGCGACGGAAGCCAGCGCCCCACGGATTCGCTTTAGCTCAAGGCTAACAAATTTATCGGCCTTTTCGTTTCTCATCCAACGACGACGCGGAGTTTTTGCATTGATGATGTCGGACACGTTTACAACTTTAAAAACGATCCAAGGACGATCAGAAAAATGGATAACACGATCGTTCTCGTCGTACTTCGTGTACACGTCAAACCAGAATGAAACGCGGTCGTGCAAAGTCTTGGTAACTGCGAATGAATTGTTGATCCGATTTTCAGAATCGTTCAGAACTGATTCTTTATCGAACTCAATTGTTTTTAACTGTGAACCAGAAAGCGTCGTCGGCCCAGTTAGAAGCGAAATTTCCTGGTTGCGTGGCTCTAAAGTTAAAAGCGAAGGCATTAGCGAAGCGGTTGAGTCTTTCGAAACTGATTCAATCCGAGTGTTCTCTGAAACGTTGATCGCACTCATTTTGATGACTTTGATTTCTGATTGCGACTCTTGAACCGCTAGGAATTGGCCGTAAAAAATAAAGCCAGCGTTGAGAATTGTAAGCAATAGGATTGCGCCGCCGATCATGACTTTGTCGGCGCGACTCCACTTTTTCCAGAATGCAAAAAGGCCTTGGCCTTCGGTTTTTAATGCCATAGCTAACCTTGCTATGAGCAAGCCCGGTGCCCCGGAGAGAGCCAACAAAATTCGAGTAATTACAGCAACTTACACAATATTAACGGAACACTGCTCTGTAAGTATTGGAGACAGGGGCCGCGAAATGTCGCTACTTATCTATATATATTGGGTCTGCCCCATATTTTGCCTTGGGATTTTAGACCGTAATGGTCTCTTTAAACAGACCGAAAACGCTGCGAAGAGAGTCTGAAATCTCACCTAAACTCACATTGTTTTCCACAGCATCAATGAACACAGGCATGAGATTTTGCTTTTGCTCTGCAGCCGATTTTATTTTCACAAGACACGTTTGAACTTTTGCAGCGTCGCGCTTTTTCTTAAATTCTTTAAGCCGATTGACTTGTTCACGCGCAGTTTCTTCTGACACTTTCAAAATTTCTTGGTCATTGTTCGATTCCATGACGAAATCGTTTACGCCAACGACAATTTCTTCTTTGGTTTCTACTGCACGCTGATATTGGTAAGCCGCTTGCTGAATTTCACGTTGAATCCAACCAGTCTCGATACACTTCACGACGCCACCAAGATTTTCGATGCGCGAAATATATTGAAGAGCTTCTTTCTCTAAAGAATCCGTCAGCGACTCGATGAAGAACGACCCGCCGAGCGGATCGATTGCATCAGCTACTCCCGACTCGTTTGCGATAATCTGCTGAGTACGGAGCGCAATAGTTGCGGCCTTCTCAGTAGGTAATCCAAGGGCTTCATCCATTGAGTTCGTGTGAAGGCTTTGGGTTCCGCCAAGTACGGATGCAAGGGCCTGAATAGTTACACGCACGATGTTGTTCTCAGGTTGCTGAGCCGTGAGGGTGCTACCTGCAGTCTGCGAATGAAAGCGAAGCTTTAATGACTTTTCATCGGTTGCGCCGAAACGCTCGCGCATGATTCGCGCCCACATTCGGCGAGCTGCCCTAAACTTTGCGACTTCTTCGAAGAAATTATTATGCACGTTAAAGAAGAAGCTCAATCGACCTGCGAATGTGTCGACATCGAGTCCCGCATCAACAGCGGCCTGCACGTATGCAATTCCGTTTGCGAGCGTAAACGCCACTTCTTGAGCGGCTGTGCTTCCAGCTTCGCGAATATGGTACCCAGAAATTGAAATCGTATTCCAATTCGGAACATTGTCGGAGCAAAACTTAAAAGTGTCAGTAATGATCCTGAGCGATGGTTTTGGCGGATAGATGTACGTGCCCCGCGCGATATATTCTTTAAGCAAATCGTTTTGGATTGTGCCCGTGAGTTGCGACATCGGAATTTTTCTGCGTTTAGCTACTGCAATATAAAAAGCGAGCAGAATGCCAGCCGTCGAATTGATCGTCATGCTCGTCGAAATTTTATCGAGAGGAAGATCCTTTAGTAGGAGTTCCATGTCATCGATGGAGCTGATCGCAACACCAACTTTGCCAACTTCGCCAGTTGCCATGACGTGGTCAGAGTCGTAGCCCATTTGAGTCGGCAGATCGAAAGCGACACTTAGGCCGGTTTGGCCACGAGAGAGAAGCATCTTGTATCGCTCGTTTGATTCACGAGCAGAGCCGAAGCCAGCATATTGCCTCATTGTCCAGAACCGGCCGCGGTACATAGTTTCTTGTACGCCGCGAGTAAATGGAAATTGTCCTGGCTCGCCGAGATCGGATTTGTATTTTGAGTTAGCGTCCCAGTCGGAGGATGTGTAGGCGCCCTTGATGTCAATTCCGCTTGAGGTTTTGAACGACGCTTTTCTCACTTTTTCGCCGCTTGGAAGGTGATGAGAGTGGAGCCTGACTCAACACTGTCGCCTGGCTTGACCAAAACTTCATCGACAATGACTTCTTGAGATGCGCGCATCTCGTTTTCCATCTTCATTGCTTCCATGATGAGAAGTGGGGCTCCGGCTTTAACGATGTCACCTTTTTTAACTAGGACTTTCACGATCTTCCCTGGCATTCCGGACGTGAGCTTATCGCCACTGCCAAGTGCAGAGCCGCGCTTTAGACTCTCGTGCAGAAGAGCCTCATCATTAAAAATCGTCACTTTGCGATAGCTACCGCGCGTGTAGACCATGTACTCAGTGCCTGCACCCATGACGTCCATGAGATACGAGCCACCGTTAAAAAGTAAATTGATCGTGTTGTCGACGAGAGTGTAATCCTCTTTTGAAATCTCATACTTAATCCACTCGCCTTCTTCTTCTTTAAGAGCGATGAGCCAATGAGTACGAGTTTCTTCGATGTTGATTCCGTATGGTTTGTCGCGAAGTTCAGCTTCAAAAAACATGGCCTACCTCAACTGCGCTTTGCGAGCCAAAGTTTTCCAGCGGCTTGCGACATTGTATTCAGAAACATTTTTCGACTTCTTATCGTTATACGCAGCAATTGCTGCCGTAATGATAAAGACGTGATCATCGACGACCTTGAACATCTTCGGCTGCTTGATCTCGAGGTCCTTCTCACAAAACTGCGTCGTATATGAACCATCAAGAAATTTTGGATGGCTGATGATTGAGCGGTGGAGAATGATGTTCGTTTTAATTCCAGTAAGAGTGAACTCAATCAGCGCGCGGTCGAGTCTTCGGATCGCATCTTCGCGAGTTTTCCCCCAAGCGATAAGTTTTGCTATCATCGGATCGTAATGAATTGGAACTTCGTAACCAGGATAGGCATACGAATCCGTTCGGATGAACGGTCCTTGCGGGTGACGGCAACGACGAATCAATCCAGGGCTTGGTACAAACGTATACGGATCTTCTGCGCAAATGCGCGCTTCAATCGCGTGCCCTCGTTGAACGACGTCTTCTTGTTTGAAGCTAAGTGGCTTTCCAGCCGCAACGTTGATTTGTTCGTGGACAAGATCAATTCCTGTCACCATTTCAGTAACTGGGTGCTCAACCTGAAGACGCGTGTTCATCTCCATGAAAAAGAAATCTTTAGTTACGTTATCAAAGATAAATTCGAATGTTCCGGCACCGACGTAGCTAATTGCTTTTGCTGCGCGAACAGAAACATCTCCGAGTTTTGCGCGAACTTCTGGTGGAACCGAGGGGCTAGGAGATTCCTCGATCACCTTTTGGTGACGACGTTGAATTGAACATTCACGTTCAAACAAGTGAACGACGTTACCGTGCGTATCACCGAACACCTGCACTTCGATATGCTTTGGATTCTGAATGTAGCGCTCAATGTAAACAGTATCGTTTTTGAAATAGTTCAAGCCTTCGGAACGAGCCGCGCGATACGCGCTTTCAAGTTCTTCCAACTTGTGGACGACACGCATGCCCTTACCACCACCGCCGGCAGTCGCCTTAATGATGACTGGCAAACCAATTTTCTCGCAAACTTTCTTCGCGTCCTCAACAGTTTCAACGGGACCACCCGAGCCCGGAACTGTTGGTACGTCTGCAGCTTTCATCAATCGAATTGCCGAAAGCTTATCGCCCATTGCACGAATATTCGCAGGCGTGGGTCCAATAAATGTGATTCCTGCTTTGCCGCAAGCTTCTGCAAACTCTGCGTTTTCGCTTAGGAAACCATAGCCAGGGTGAATGGCATCCGCGCCCGACTGTTTTGCCGCAGCCAAGATATTTTCGATTTTTAAGTACGAGTCTTTACTTGGCGCAGGCCCCACGTTGTAGGCCTCGTCAGCAAGTGAGACGTGCAAGCTGTTTCGGTCAGCGTCTGAGTAAACAGCGACTGAGTGTATTCCTAAATCGCGTGCGCCACGAATCACGCGAAGCGCGATCTCACCACGGTTTGCGATCAAAATCTTTTTAAACATTCAAAAGTCTCCGTTGAAACAAGCTGGCGAAATACCGTACGTGAGTTAAAGCGGAATATTGCCGTGTTTCTTAGGCGGGTTGGTGTCTTTCTTGTTCTTCAGCATCTCAAGTGCGTCAACGATACGTTTACGAGTCATCGCTGGCTCGATCACTTCATCGATGAAACCGTTTTCTGCTGCAACGTAAGGGTTTGCAAATTTCTGTTCATAATCTGCAGTCAAACGCTGACGTTCAGCGACTGGATCTTTCGCTTTTTTGATCGCATCGCGGAAGATGATGCTAACCGCACCATCTGCACCCATCACTGCGATTTCCGCACTCGGATAGGCCAAGTTAACGTCACCGCGGAGATGCTTTGAAGACATGACACAATATGCGCCGCCGTAATCTTTACGAGTAATCACAGTGATCTTTGGAACTGTTGCTTCAGCGTAAGCGTAAAGAAGTTTCGCGCCGTGAGTGATGATGCCGTTCCACTCTTGATCTGTTCCCGGCAAGAATCCAGGAACATCGACGAGAGTGACGAGTGGAATATTGAACGCATCACAAAAGCGCACAAAACGTGCGGCTTTCTTTGAAGCGTCGATGTTCAAGCAGCCAGCTAAAACTTGCGGTTGGTTTGCAACTATACCAACAGAGCGACCGTTGAAGCGCGCAAAACCAACGATGATGTTTTTTGCGTAGTGCTGATGAACTTCGAGGAAGTAACCTTCATCGACAATCATCTTAATAAGCTCGCCCATGTCGTATGGTTTTTTTGGATTATCGGGAATGAACGTGTTGAGTGCCTCTTCGATCCGATCTGGTCTATCGGTTGTTGGAAGAGTTGCGGTGTCGTCAACGTTGTTTGACGGCAAGAAACTCAGCATCTCGCGAATCATCAACATGCAATGCTTGTCATTGTCGGTTGCGAAGTGTGCAACACCTGACTTTTGTGCGTGCGTGAGCGCGCCACCGAGCTGCTCTTTTGTGACTTCCTCATGAGTAACTGTTTTAATGACGTCAGGACCGGTTACGAACATGTAGCTCGTGTCTTTCACCATGAAAATAAAATCGGTGATCGACGGCGAGTACACGGCGCCACCTGCGCAAGGTCCCATGATCGCGCTAATTTGTGGAATGACGCCCGAAGCGAGAGTGTTGCGCAAGAAAATGTCGGAATAACCCGCAAGCGCTTCGACACCTTCTTGAATGCGAGCGCCGCCCGAATCGTTGATGCCGATCATAGGTGCGCCGACCTTCATGGCCATATCCATGATTTTTAAAATCTTGTTCGCCTGTGTGCGCGACATTGAGCCGCCAAACACGGTGAAGTCTTGGCTGTAAACGAAAACGAGTTTTGCATTTATACGACCGTAGCCAGTGATGACGCCGTCGCCGAGGACCTTCTTGTCGCCCATACCGAAGTTCGAGCTCCGGTGAGTAACGAAGCGATCCATCTCAACGAAACTTCCCGGGTCGAGAAGAATATCAAGACGTTCACGCGCAGAGAGGCGTGAACCTTCTTTGTGTTTTGCAACTTTGTCGGGTCCGCCACCGCGTAACGCTTCCGCGTTTTTGTCTTCAAGTTCATGAATGCGAAGTTCGGTACGTGACGGCGCTGAATCAGAATATGTGCTCATCGAAAGCTCTCTTGTTAGCTGCACGGGCACATTTAGTGCCCTCTTTTAACGTCTTGAATGCCTGGGAAAAATTAAGACTGAAAGTACCCGCCGCGCTGCGCGTTAGGCAAGCTCAACAGAACCTGAACGGACAAGCAAAACGTGGCTTTAAAACCTGCGTTCGATCAGAGAGTTAGCTGGAATCAGATTATGGCAGTACGGAGCCCAATTGCTGAATTGATTTGCGTAGGTTTAGGCGCCCGCCGGTTTGAGACGGCAGTGTGCCGTTTGGTTCAGTCGGATCCTTGTCGACGCCCGCGAAAATAGCCTGACGAATTTGGGCTGCAGTTGCTGACGGTCGATAGCTCCAAAGTACAGCAGCCGCGCCCGCGACAAATGGTGCCGCCATGCTCGTTCCGCTAAGAACTCGAGTCGCATTTCCTTTGTATGTGCTGAAGATGCTACTTCCTGGCGCCATCAGATGAACGAAGTTCCATGAGTAGTTCGAAAAGTACGAGCGGATGTCGTCAACGGTTGTTGAACCAACTGTAATTTGCGCGCTGCTAGTGAACGCTGCTGGATATTCTCGTTGCGACTCCCAATCCATATTTCCACCGCTGTTGCCAGCAGCAGCGATGAACAACACACCTTGTGATTGAAGGTCTTCGATGGCTTCGCGAAGTGATGCTGAGCAAAGACTTCCGCCCCAGCTAGCATTGATAACTTTTGCGCCCGTGTCTGCTGCGTACTGAATGGCTTCAACAGCTGCTGAAACACTTCCCTCGCCAGCATCATTCATAAAACGAAGTGGTAAGAGTTTTGCGCGAGGAGCGACACCTTTGACTAAACCAGTTCCGTGTTCTGCGAGAATAATTCCAGAAACGTGTGTGCCGTGCCCTGAGCCGTCAGTTACGCGACCTGAGCGAGCAAAGAAGTCAAAGCCGCTTACGTCATCAACGTAGCCGTTGTTATCGTCGTCGATACCATTGCCGGCAACTTCACCAGCGTTGATCGCCAACTGATTTCTCAATTGTGAATGCGTAACTTCAGCACCTGAATCGATAACAGCGACAACAACGCCCTGACCTTTATTGCCAGCGTTCCACTCGAAAGGAGCTTCGATTTTATTTTGTCCCCAGTGTTCATCGGCAACGGCTTGGGTAGAGAAATCGCCTTGCGGCTCTGTTGGAACACTAACGATGAAATCGTGCTCAGCGTAATCGATCTCGCCAGAATTATCCGTCATGAATTCGTTTTTGAATTCTTTGCGATCTTTTGCTTTCTCAACAGTTCGGCTTCCGTCTTTCCAATGAACAATGAACTGGTTTGGAATCGCTGCTGACTCGCATCCGGGAGCGACTTGTCGAAACTCGGTGCTATCGTCTTTGTCTTCAAACGGCAGTTGGCAGCCGGCTGACGCGAAGGCCATTAATATGGCGAGTGCTAAGAAATGTATGCGAGCAACGTCCATGCGCCTCACGACTTTCCGGAGCGATCCTTCGCTCCACCTCTTTATGTGTCGGAATTTGAGACGAAAAAGGTTAGGTCCAGAGGTGGGTCATTTTTGCAACTTGGCAAAACCCGCTCTTGGTCTAGGTTTCAAGACGTTTGCAGGAGGAAAAATTTTCCGCTTTGGAGTATTGTGATGGACCTATGAAAAATTATTTTCTCCAAATTTTTATTGCCGCCGCGCTCGTTTTATCAACCTCCGCCCACGCAAAAGAGGCATCAGTGGATTATAAAAAACCATCCAAAGAAGAACTAAAAAAACGACTTACTCCTGAACAATTTCAAGTGACACAAGAAGAGGGGACGGAGCGCCCTTTTAAAAATCCATATTGGGATAGCACAAAAGAAGGAATCTACGCTGATGTCGTCTCTGGAGAGGTGCTTTTTAGTTCCATCGACAAATACGATTCCGGAACAGGTTGGCCGAGCTTTACGAAGCCGCTTGAGTCAGGAAACGTAACGACGAAGGTTGATAAATCTTTATTCGGAGAAAGAACCGAAGTTCGATCGAAGAAGGCAGATTCGCATTTAGGTCACGTTTTTAATGACGGCCCTAAGGATAAAGGTGGTCTTCGCTACTGCATGAACTCTGCATCGCTACGCTTTATTCCTGTCGATCAGTTGGAAAAAGAAGGCTACGGAAAATATTTGGGATTGTTCAAAAAGAACCCGAAGTGATTTTTAAACTTGTGAGACGAATTCCTGCAAGAAATCGCAGAACTTGCTCTCGACCATTTTCGCGGTCTCGGTGACTTCGGCGTGCGAGAGTTTGTTTTTTGAAAGACCTGAGGCGAGATTCGTAATGCAGCTCATAGCGCATACGCGAAGACCTAAGTGATTCGCTGCAATCGACTCAGGAACTGTGCTCATGCCGACAGCTTTGCCGCCGATCATTGATAGATAACGAATTTCTGCTGGAGTCTCGTATGTTGGACCGCTAACTGCAGCGTAAACGCCACGGTGATAGCGGATTTGCTTCTTCTTTAAAATTTCTTCCATCTTATTGCTGAGGCGAGAATCGTAGGCCTCAGTCATGTCAGGAAAGCGTGGTCCGAGACCTGCGATATTTGGTCCTTTGAGTGGATTATCGCCCATCAAATTGATGTGATCGTCGATCACCATGAAGTCACCTGGCTGCATGGCCGGATCTAATCCGCCCGCAGAATTTGTCAGCATCAAGATTTCAATTCCAAGCATCGCAAGAGTACGTGTCGGGAAAACGACCGACGCCATTGAATGACCTTCGTAGTAATGCGTGCGGCCTTGAAGTACAGCGACAGGAATTTTATTTACGTGTCCGAGTATCAAGCGGCCCGAGTGACCTTCAACTGCAGTTTGCGCAAACGATGGGATCTCGTCATAGGGGATAGCAACATCGATCTGGATATTGTTTACGAAATTACCGAGACCGGAACCAAGAACGATTCCCATGCGAGGCTTAAGCTTCGAGCGAGAGCGGATATAGGCAACTGTTTCCGATAAATTCTCTTGTACCATCGAAAATTAGTTCCCCTTCCTTGACGCAATCAAACGTGGAAGCTCAGGTTTTTGCAAGGAAATTGTCGTCGCCATTAAAAGCATAACAGTAGCTTCATCAAAGCCCCGGCGCGACGAACCAAGAAGTGAGTAGAGTGGTTCGCCCTTTTTCACAGGATCTCCAAGTTTTTTATGCACTTCGATTCCAGCAACCGGATCAACGACATCGGTGACCTTAAGTCTGCCTGCGCCCATCGCAATCGATGCAAGCCCCACTTTTTCAGCGTTCACTGCGAAGACCACGCCGTCTGTTGAAGCGACAACGTCGCGACGAACCTGCGGAACAGGCAGCCGACTGAGATCGCCCCCCTGCGCGCGAACAATTTCTTCAAACTTTTTGTAGGCAGCCCCGCTTGAAACAATCCTTTGCGCAAGCGCGTACCCATCATCGACAGATTTGGCGGCACCACCCAAAGACAACATCGCGCCCGATAACCAAAGAGAAAGCTCTAACGTATCAGCGAAATCCGATGGGTTGCGGCCCAAGTAACTTTCATTTTTCATGATCGCAACGCATTCACCGACTTCCACAGCATTACCCACAAAGCGACCCAGCGGTTGCTCCATCGAAGTTAGGAATGCGATCACATTTTTCCCGTGAGCTTTACCAATCTCCATGAGCTTGTCGGCGAGCTGATCGGCTTGTTCGCGGGTCTTCATAAATGCGCCTGAGCCGAATTTCACATCCAGCACTAAGCCGTTAATACCTTCTGCAATTTTCTTACTCATTATACTCGCGCAAATGAGCGGGAGTGATTCAACCGTTGCAGTGACATCACGAAGTGCATAGATTTTTTTATCAGCTGGACAAATTTCTGAAGTCTGGCCGATGAGCGCGCAGCCAACTTTTTTGACTTGTTGTTGGAAATGATCAAGTGTCAAGCCGATTGAAAATCCAGGAATGGATTCTAACTTATCGAGAGTGCCGCCCGTATGCCCGAGCCCGCGACCAGAAATCATTGGCACCGGAACGCCGCCCGCCGCAACGATTGGCGCGATTATCAAACTCGTCTTATCGCCAACTCCACCGGTGCTGTGTTTATCAACGGCTTTCAAGCCTAACGAAGAAAAATCAAGTACGCGGCCCGAATGAAGCATGACATCCGTGAGCGCCGAGGTTTCCTCGCTCGTCATGCCTTTAAAATAAATTGCCATCAGGAGGGCGGCCATTTGGTAATCCGGGATTTCATTCTTTGTGAAACCGCTCACCATGAAGCTGAGCTCGTCACGCGTGAGCGCTTCGCCTGATCGTTTTTTCTTAATGAGTTCAGACGGAAAAAAACCCAAACCTTCATTCCTCTTAAGTCTAGTAGTCTGCTTAGTAGCCGCCGCCAGCAACTTGTCCTGTAACAAGTGCAACGCCGCTGCTGGTGCCGAGTCTATCGGCGCCAGCAAGGATCAATTCGCGAGCATGCTGGAAGGTTTTCACGCCTCCGCTAGCTTTGATCTGCACTTTTGCTGAAACACTTTTTCGCATCACACGAATGTCATGCAAGGAAGCACCTCGCCCAAGAAACCCAGTCGCAGTTTTCACAAACGCAGCTCCCGCGCTTTCACTCACCTTACACGACTGAATTAATTCCTGTTCGCTTAAAAGGCCCGTTTCTAAAATTACTTTCACAGGAATAGAGCCCGCGGCTTTCACAGTTTGGCGAATGTCGTCCTCAACTGCTTTCCAATCCCCTGATTTCAAAAGTCCAATTGCGATCACCGTATCGATTTCTTTAGCGCCCGCTTGGACAGCAAGTTCGGTTTCGCGAACCTTTGCGCCCAAAAGCATCGCGCCCAGAGGGAAGCCAACAACCGATACAGGTAAAACGGCGGAATTTTTTAAAAGTGAGGCAACGAGCGGAACATAAATCGAATTCACGCAAACGCCCTTGAACGAATACTTGAGCGCTTCCTCGCACATCCGCTCGATTTCCGCGCGTGTGGCTTCTGCTTTCAACAAAGTGTGGTCAATAAACGCGGCAAGTTCTGAGGGAGCTTTGAGGTCCTTGCTTGAACCATTATTGCTATGCATAAAAGCTCCCGGGGAGATTAAAATAGTTGTCTTAGCCATTATCACCCGTGAATGTCAAAAGATGCAATTCCGCCACTACTTGGTATCTGGACTCGTGCAGGAGTGACCATGGTCAGAAAATTCGTAAAATATTTTGTGAGCATCGCTTTGATTTGCAGCTTTACCTGCCAAAGTTTCGCTCAACAGCAGCAGGGCACGAACACGACTTCGCCAGTTTCTAACGAATGGACTTCGGGACCCGGAATTAAAAAACATATCGCAACTATCGTGTATGCAGGGCTAGCTGGTTTCATCCTAGGATTGAGCACGCTTTCATTTTACGGTCGTCCGCAAGATCAGCTTACAAATGTTACCTACGGAATGGCGATTGGCGTAGTTGCCGGGACGATCTATGTCGTCGGGCAAGCGGTCAGCAATCCAAAAGATTTTTACGCGGATCCCAGTAATCCCGCGACGACCTATTTTGAGCTCGATGAAAAACAAAACGGGCGCTTTGCACAGCGCCCGCAACAAGAAATGTTCAAATTAGCTTGGTCATTCTGAACCATTCGATTCAGTGGCCAGCCTGACTAAAAAAATCAGCCGGCTTTCTTTGCGCCCGGCGGGGTTGGTGAAGGTCGAGCCGCTGCAGCTGCTTCTGCCTGCTGCTCTTTCGTCTCGCCCTTGCCTAAGAATTCCATCATCTGCTGACGAGTGATTTTTCCCTGTTTCACGAGATCTTCGAGGGCCGCATCATAAGTGATCATGCCTTCTCGCTTACCGGTTTGCATTGCCGATGGAATCTGGAACGTCTTACCTTCACGAATTAAGTTCGCAACGGCCTTATTATTAAACATGATTTCGATCGCAGCACAGCGGCCTGGCTTATCAGCGCGAGGAAGTAGCGCTTGCGCCACAACACCGCGAAGTGATTCCGAAAGCATAACGCGGATCTGCGCTTGTTTCGTGTCAGGGAAAACGTCGATGATTCGATCGACAGTTTTATGCGCGTTGTTCGTGTGAAGCGTACCGAAAACCAAGTGTCCAGTTTCAGCGGCAGTTAGTGCTAACTGAATTGTTTCTAGGTCACGCATCTCGCCCACGAGAATGATATCTGGATCTTCCCGGAGCGAAGCTTTCAAAGCGTTCGCAAATGATTTGGTGTGACCATGAACTTCACGTTGATTGATGAGCGATTTTTTATTCGGGTGCACGAATTCGATCGGGTCTTCGATCGTGAGAATGTGCGCGTGCTCGCGTTGATTGATGTAATCGATCATTGCCGCAAGAGTTGTCGATTTGCCTGAGCCTGTTGGACCCGTCACGCAAATCAAACCTTTGGGAATTGAAATCAAATCTAAGATTTGCGGTGGCAGTCCAAGCTGTTCGAAAGATTTAATTTCAGTTGGAATCACCCGGAACACCGCGCCCATGCCTTTTCTTTGCATGAACACGTTACAGCGGAAGCGGCCTAAGTTCTCAACCGCATAGCTGCAGTCTAATTCCCACTCAGAGATGAAGTTCTTGCGCTGTTTCTCACTCAAGATTTCAAAAACCAAAAATTGGACTTCTTCGTTGGTGAGAGTTTTCATCTCAAGGCTCTTCATTTCACCGTGAAGGCGGATATGTGGCGGTGCGCCTGCTGCTAAATGTAAATCTGATGCACCTTGCTCCACCATGATCTTGAAGAGCTCGTCGAGTTTTGCCATAACTGTGCCTCGGGTTCCGTTTGAAATCTGTAATCAGTTGGTTATCGGTTTAAGTGGTAGTAATGTTGAGGTTTTGCAGCCTCAAACGGACCTAAGGTCGAGGCGAGTTTCGGTTCGAGCGGGGAAGGCTAACGTGTCATCAGAAATATTAATTAGTGTAAGACCCAATGAGACCCGCGTTGGCTATTTGGAAAACGGCGTTTTAGTCGATCTAATGATTGATCGAAAAACGTCCCCTACCTTAGTCGGGTCGATTCACCGAGGAAAAGTGATTCGAGTTCTTCCCGGCATGCAAGCCGCGTTCGTTGACATCGGTCTCGATCGCGCAGCGTTTCTCTACGTAGGCGACGTTCGAGGCGACATCGATACGGAAGCCTCAGATCTTTTTGACGATCGAAACACCGACGAAGATGAAGAAGGAAACCAAACCGCGCAAGCCGAGCACACGACCGAGAACAAGCCTCGTATTCAAGAACTCTTGAGTGAAGGTCAGTCGATCATGGTGCAAGTTGCAAAAGATCCTCTCGGCTCAAAGGGCGCCCGCATTACTACGCACATCTCACTTCCAGGTCGTCATGTGGTGTACATGCCGACGCTTAATCACCAGGGCGTGTCGCGAAAAATCGAAGACTCAGGAGAGCGCGATCGTTTACGTGCGCTGGTTGAAAAATTAAATCCCAAAGGCGGCGTCATCGTTCGAACCGCAGGCGAAGGCGCAACCGAGCAAAGCATTAAAGCTGACTTAGATTATCTCTCGCGTCTCTGGGAAGAAGTTTCGAAACATTACGAGAAGAGAAAGAATCCAGGTCTCGTACATGCTGAACCAGATGTTGAGCTTCGCGCACTTCGCGACATGCTGAGCGAAGAAATCAATCGGGTCCTCGTTGATGACGCTGAGTCGCACAGAAAAGTCGTCAACTTCCTCGGCCAATTCATGCCGAAATATAAAAGCAAAGTGAAGCAGTACACGGGCTCACGACCAATGTTCGATCAATATGAAATCGATCTCGAAATTTCGCGCGCCATGGAGAGAAAAGTTTGGCTTAAATCCGGCGGCTACATCGTCCTCGATGAAGCAGAAGCTCTTGTCGTTATCGACGTAAACACGGGCCGCTACGTTGGCAAAAAAGATCTCGAAGACACGATTTTGAAGACAAATCTTGAAGCTGTTCGCGAGATCGCTCATCAACTTCGTATCCGAAATTGCGGCGGCATCATCATCGTCGATTTCATCGACATGGAAAAAGAAGATCACCGAGAGAAAGTCATGCAAGCCTTCAAAGAAGAGCTTCAAAAAGATCGCGCTCGTACCACGATTTTCTCAATGTCGAATTTAGGTCTCGTAGAAATGACGCGAAAACGGATCCGCCCAAGTTTAGTGAAGATCCTTTGCGAGCCGTGCTCGTACTGCGATGGCCGCGGCTACATCAAACAAAAGGCAACTGTCGCTCACGAAATTTTCCGCCAACTTGAGCGGGAGGCTAAGAAGGGCGACCCGCGCGCCGCTGCGGTCGTTCATTGCCACGCGGACGTCGGCGACTGGATCTATGAAGAAGAGAGTGAAATGCTCGAATATGTGGAGCACAAGATCGGCCGAAACATCGTTTTAAAGCTCGAGCCGGGCTATCACGTCGAACAGTACGAAATATTTACCGTCTGACCGGCCGGCTCTTGTCGTTTCGAATCTCGCCCTCTCCGCCAATCTCATGACGTCAAACTTTCTGCATACTTATGCCGATACCGAGCGTGATTGTAGGCGAACTCCTTCGCATTGGTCGAGCCCTGTGAATTGAGACTTGACAATATGTGCGGCACACCGCACACTCGTCCTGATGAGTCAACCTCTAGATTTGCTGAAAACAGATGAATTTGAAGAGTGGCTCAGCGAACAGCAACCGAAGGTTCGAACCATTATCAAAGCTCGGCTAGATTTGATTTCGATAGGGCATTTCGGAAATCACAAACGCTTCGAAGGCCTCATCGAACTGAAGTGGTTGAGTGGAATTCGAGTTTATACTTTTATGTGGGGAACGGCTGTCGTCGTCGCTCTTCACGGAGGAAATAAAAATGGCCAAAACCGCGACATCAAAAAAGCAAAAAAAATCAGGGACGAAGTCCTTGAGGGCTCACGTACCCTTTACAAGTAAAGAGCTAAAAAACGCTCAACTTGTTGTTGAGACGTTGCTCGAATGCATTCGAAGCGGAGACATTGAATCTTTTCGCGAAGTCTTGACCGCCCATTTAATGACAGTCAACAAGGCCGGACTTGCAAAAAAATCGGGAATTGGTCGCCGCACTCTTTATGATCTGATGGACCCGAACAAAGAATTTAACCCTGAGCTTTCAACGATCTCGGCGGTCATTCGGTCACTAGCTGCATGACCAGAGAGGTCACGATCCGCCTCTGGATAAAACGAACTCTCATACCGCAATTACTGCGGTCGTTGCTTCTGTTTTCAACTATCATGGTTGCTACCCAAACGAATGCGACAGATGTTTGCGATACTTGGCTTACGAGCACTAAGGCCAAGCCAGGCGAATCAGATTGCAAAATAGGCTGTGCAAGCCATGGGACCGACATGGCGACGTTTAGTTGCCCACTTCTCTGTGAGAAATTCTGTAAGACGAAATGTTCCCTAGATACGTTTTGGAAAAAGCCGCTTGGCGCAGAACCGTCGCCGTTTAGATCATTAAGTGAGCGGGATAAAGAACGACTCTCATTAGCTCTTAGCAAACTGCCGAAAACCTTTCTGCAAAACTAAAAAGGATCTCACCAGAAATATTTACGTGGATTGAGAAGAACCTAGGATCTCAGCTAAAACTGCAAAGGGGTTGCTATGAAGCTAAACAGAATTAGAATTAATTGTCTTGTCTTCACGATCTTCACATTGACATTTGGATGTGCCGGACCGTCTGTCCATTCCAGCGTCAGAACTAGCGCGGAATATAAAATTGAAAAAGTGAACCTTGGAGATTCCGCAAAACAAGTTGAATCGCTATGGGGAACTCCTGAGCAAGGCGTTGAAAAATATCCGTCTAATGAATTCAAGGTACTCACATATCTCAATAATGACGGTAACCCAGAGGCTTTTTTTACGGTCGATCCACAAACAAGTCGTGTAGTCAGTAAATCGCTTTGGATTGTGCCAGGTTCCCCACTTTACAATTTGGACAATGCTTTAACGACACGGTTTAAAGGGGTTGAGTGGAAGAAATATGTACCCTGCAACACTAGAAGTAGTGAAGATAAAATCCTAGTGAATCATCAGTTGGGCCTCTATCTAGCGACGGAGAAAGATCGTGCTGTTCTTGTCTCCTGGTTAACCCCAGAGCTTGCGAAAATAAGAACTGATCTGCTTTTTAAAAGCTGTCCTGGACTGCAAACTGAAAGTAATTAGCTAAACCACTCACCTTAATGGCTGTTTGGCTTAGGAAATGCCTCTACCTCGAAACAGATCACTCCTCGGAGTTCGCCTACTTTAACACTCTCTCCGCCATTCCAATTAAATTAGGCTATTTGTCTGATATGCTTCGGGATTTTTGGAGCTAGAACCCTTGAAAGGGGGCTCCGCATGCGCAGCGCGTACGCGCGCTTTCCCCGCAGCGGGATGCGGAGGGGCGCAATGCGGTTGAGCGGCATGGGTGCGAAGCGTACCCCTTTTAAGGGTTCTAGCTCCAAAAAGTACGAAGTTAGAAGGCTAAAAAGCTGAATTTATTGACAATCGCCGGTGCGGAGTGGCATTTATTACGACTTCGCTTTTTATAAAGACTCGGGTTTCGGAGGATATTCCATGTACGCAATTATTCGCGCTGGCGGTAAGCAGTTTAAAGTTCAGGCCGGCGACACACTTCGTGTTGATACACTTTCTAAAAAACTCGGTGATGAGTTTGATATGCCAGAAGTTCTGGTTGTTGGCGGCGATAAGACTTTCGTTGGTCAGCCACTTGTTCAAGGCGCAAAAGTTAGTGTCGTTGTAACTGCGCATGACCGCGCATCTAAAATCGTAATCCTTAAGAAGAAACGTCGTCAGGGCTATCGTAAACTTCAGGGCCATCGTCAGGACTACACAGAGCTTTTTGTGAAGTCGATCACGACTCCAGAAGGCAAGTCGACGAAGTCGGATAAAGACGCTGTGATCGTAGATCCAGTTAAGATCCAGGCTCGTAAGGATGCGAACGCTCTCAAGGCGAAAGAGACAAAACGCGATAAAACGGCTACAGTTGAAGCTTCGCCAGCAAAGAAAACTGCGAAGAAGAAGACTGCGAAAAAAGCCGGCGGCAAAAAACGTCCAGCAAAAAAAGCGGGCGCTAAAAAAGCTGCGAAGAAAAAGTCTTCGTCGAAGTAACAAAGTAAACTTGAGAGGCGGCTTGAATGCCGCCGGGCATTTTTAAGTGGGAGTGAATCATGGCAAGTAAGAAGGCCGCAGGTAGTACACGGAACGGACGCGACTCCAAAGGTCGTCGCCTTGGCGTAAAACGCTTCGGCGGTGAGACTGTTAAATCGGGCACAATCATCGTTCGTCAGCGCGGAACTAAATTCCACGTCGGCAACAACGTTCGCTTGGGCCGTGATTTCACAATCTATTCGATTATTGATGGTCAGGTGAAATTCGAGCGCGTTGATAAATTGCGCACGAAAGTCAGCGTTTACGCAGCAGGAAAGTCTGCGTAATCGACTTTGAGAATTCATGTATACGCGGATTCTTGAATTTCAGAGAATTCGCGAGCATTGAGCGCCCTGATCGGGCGCTTTTGTTTTTGGTTTGTAGGGTAAATGAAGTTCGTATGAAGTTTGTCGACGAAATCACAATCACAGTAAATTCCGGCAAAGGTGGACCAGGTGCTATCAGCTTCCGTCGTGAAGCAATGATTGCTCGTGGTGGTCCCGACGGCGGCGACGGTGGTCATGGCGGCAGTGTCATCTTCCGAGTAACATCGAAACTCAACTCACTTCTCGCATTTCGCTTTCACAGAAAATGGGCAGCAGAAGATGGTGACCCAGGAGCTGATCGCGATAAAACCGGTGCCGATGGTGAGGATTTGGTTCTCCAAGTCCCTCCTGGAACTTTGGTTAAGGACGAGGAAGGTAAAGTCCTCTACGACTTAAGCGAAATCGGCGATGTCGTATTTCTAAAAGGTGGTCGTGGTGGCAAGGGGAACACGTTTTTTAAAAACAGTGTTAACCAGGCGCCCGAAAAAGCGCAGCCAGGGGAAATGGGCAAAGCGTGCAAGATCACACTCGAACTCAAATTAATCGCCGACGTCGGTGTCATTGGTTACCCCAATGCGGGAAAATCAACATTCATCTCTCGTATTTCAGCAGCACGCCCTAAGATTGCGGACTACCCATTCACAACTTTGTCGCCAAATTTAGGCGTGGTGCAAATCGATAACGATCGCACTCTTGTCGTAGCCGATATTCCTGGATTGATTCCTGGAGCGGCAGACGGTGTTGGCCTCGGCGTTCAGTTTTTGCGGCACATTGAGCGAACGAATTTGTTTGTCCACCTCATAGATGCGAGTGGAGCTTCGGGTCGCGATCCGATTCAAGATTATCATGACATTAATCACGAGCTAAAAGAGTACGACAAATCAAAAGCTGAAGGCGAAGGGTTCAGACCCTTAAGTGAACGTGAGCAGATTGTCGCTTTAAATAAAATAGATGTTTTACGGCCTGAAGATGTTGCGGAGCTGAAAAATCGCTTCGAAAAAGCTGGAATTCAAGTACGTATGATTTCAGCGGTTGCAGGCATTGGTGTTAGAGAATTGATATTTGAGGCAGGGAGAAAAGTACTTGGCACATAATGAGCTTAGAGTTGGAATTTTTGGCGGTACGTTTAGTCCGCTACACACTGGCCACATCAACGTCGTTCAGACAGTGCGCAGTCGCATTGGTCTTGATTTGATTTCGGTTGTGCCTGCCGCGCAAAACCCGCACAAAGGCCCCACTGAGGGACCGACAGACACTCAGCGTGTGAAAATGATTGAGATCGGGCTTCGAGAATTTGATTTCGTCGACATCGATCTTCAAGAAATCAATCGCGGTGGCGTCAGTTACGCGATCGATACGGTTCGCGACTACGCGAAACGCATCAAAAAAGAAAATCTCTATCTCATCATCGGTTTGGATCAATTCGAAAAACTCGATACGTGGAAAGGCTACGAGGAACTTTTAATGCTCACAAACGTGATCGTTGTTTCTCGTCCTGGTCACCAAATGCCGTTTTCGTTAGAAGATCTTCCTGCGGGAATTCAAAAACTAACGAGCGCATTTGATCGTAGTTACATTCAACTCAGCTCAGGTTTGGGTATTGAGTTCTTACGTCTGCACGATATCGATGTTTCATCGACGAATGTTCGTAAGTACCTTCGTAGCGGTCGTGGTACTGATCGTCAGCTCACGATTCCAGTCGAGACGTTTCTTAGAGAAAATAAGCTCTACGGCCCACTTCGTGATCGCATTGGCGATTACGAGAAGTTCGCAAAGTTTTGCGGAGTCGTTTTGAATGACAAAAAAGCGATCAACGTTCGTGGCTTTGATCTTCGAAAAATGGACGCACCAGCCGAGTTTACTCTCGTTGCGAGCGGTACGTCGACTCGTCATGCAGCTTCGTTGGCTGAAAACGTCATGCGCGCCATCAAAGAAGAGTTCAACGTCCATCCGCAAAGCATTGAAGGCTTAAGCGAAGGTCGCTGGGTTTTGCTCGATTACGGTTCGCTCATTGTCCACGTGTTTTACGACTATGTTCGCCAAGAATATCGTCTTGAAGAGCTTTGGAAAAATGGCCGTCCACTCGATATTCCGGCTGAAGTAAAAGCAAACGCATGAAGCTAGCGCTGCTGACGATTGGTGGAAACAAAGAGCCTTGGCTCAATGAGCTCACCGAAGAGTATCAGCGCAAAATTTCTCACTTCGTCTCTTTTGAAGTTATTCGTTTAAAACCAGTAAAGCTTGAGCGCGCCGCAAACGAGGCGAAGCAAAAAGCAGAAGCAGAGGCTTTGCTAAAAGCTCTCGGCAAAGATGATTTATTGGTCTTGTGCGATGAGCGGGGCCAGCAACTCGACTCAATAAAGTTCTCTCAAAAATTGGTGAAAAGTTTTGAGCGAGGTAAGCCGCGCGTTGTCTTCATGATTGGCGGCGCGTTTGGCGTGCCGGAAGAGTTACGCAAACGTGCTGATTGGGTTTGGTCCTTTTCTCCAATGGTGATGAATCATCACATCGCGCAAGCCGTCGCACTCGAACAGCTCTATCGTGGCCTTACGATCTGGAAGAACCTTCCGTATCACAACGAGTGATCTGTTTTTGGGTCTGATTTATCTTTTGGTGGCGCTTTAAAGCCAAGCTCTTGAAATACTGTCGACCAAATCCGAGTGCTCGTTCTCCAAGCGATGAGATCTTGGCGATCTTCACTCGTAATCCAATGACCGCCGTTCTTAGTGTTCACGAGCATGATTGGTTTTTTTCCAGTTTGAACGCGCTGAAGTTCCGCCGCCAATTTATATGAGTGAACTGGATTCACTCGACTATCATTGTTTCCAGTCACTACAAGTATAGTCGGATATGATCGTTTCTTAAGACTTGCGCTAACGGGAGTGTACTTACTTAAATTCTGCCACAGCGAAACGTTGTCTGAAGATCCATACTCGTATGTCCAGCCGTCGTCGTACTTCGGGTCGAGACGCTCCTTTCGAAGCATATCTTGAACGCCCGCGCCTGGAACCAACACTCCGAACAGATCTGGGCGTTGAGTTGCGAGCGCACCCATTAACAAT
>JANOUF010000210.1:0-1788 GCA_031416685.1 Bdellovibrionales bacterium | reverse complement strand
CATATTGAAACGAGTAGTAAGAATCATGGTCGGAATTATTGGAATATTCGCTTTATTATTCATCGCCTATGCGTTTTCCAGCAACCGTCGAGCTATTGATTGGCGCCTGGTCGGCATCGGTATGCTTTTGCAGATCATTTTAGGCGTTTTGGTTCTTGGTATCCCTAAACTTGGTATCCCCGGTCCATTTCGATTCGCCTTTAATCTCGCCAACGATGCGGTGATCGGAGTTTTGAATTTTTCAAATAAAGGAAGTGAATTTCTTTTCGGAAGTTTGGTGAACACCGAGAAGATGGGTTTCATTTTTGCGTTTCAAGTTCTCCCGACAATCATTTTCATGGCGTCGATCATTGCGGTTCTCTACCACTTAGGCGTTATGCAAAAAGTTGTGCATGCACTTGCATGGCTTATGCAAAAAACTTTGCGTGTGAGTGGTGCTGAATCACTCTCAACTGCTGCAAATATTTTCGTTGGCCAAACCGAAGCGCCGCTAATGGTAAAGCCGTTTGTTGAGCGCATGACTCGGTCTGAGCTTTTTTGTATTATGGCTGGTGGTATGGCGAATGCTGCTGGTGGAGTGCTTGCTGCCTATGTCGGTCTTCTTCAATCGCGAATTCCCGATATCGCAGGTCACTTGATTACGATGAGTGTAATGTCGGCTCCGGCTTCGTTAATTATCGCAAAGATGATGGTCCCAGAAACTGAGCGACCAGAAACCCTTGGCACTCTTCCGCCTGCGGGAGAAAAGATCGATCAAAACGTTGTCGAAGCTGCTGCCCGCGGTGCAAGTGAAGGTTTAGTCCTTGCGGTGAATGTTGGAGCGATGCTCTTAGCGTTTGTTGCGCTTATCACGATGTTAAATGCAGGGATCTCTTCAGTTGGACGATTGGTTGATTTTCCGGTTTGGGGTGCTGATTTAGTTCCAACCGTTTTCCTAACAGATGGTCAGGCTCAGTTAACTTTTCAAGTTATTTTAGGCTGGATCTTCGCACCGATCGCGTGGCTCATGGGAATTCCGGCTTCTGAGATTGCTGCCGCGGGCGCGTTCTTAGGTGAAAAAGTAGTTCTCAATGAATTCGTTGCGTATTTGCATCTGGCAGAAGTCGCAACACAGCTGAGTGATCGCACAGTACTCATTTTGTCTTACGCACTTTGCGGCTTTGCGAACTTCTCTTCTATTGCAATTCAAATTGGTGGAATCGGTGGCATGGCACCAAGCCGACGTGGTGAGCTTGCGCAAATGGGTATCAAAGCTGTTATTGGCGGAAGTTTAGCAACGTTTTTGGTTGCGACTATTGCTGGGCTGTTGAACTAGGGCCGCTCGCCAGACTAACGTCTGCTTAAGAGACCCCCCCCAAGCAAAGATGCTTGAGATTCGAGTCTCAAATTCCGAAAAGTGGGAATGAGTTTCACTCGTAATCTTAATCGCACCTTACGGAGATATGCATTCCGTCTTGGCATCACTGCATTCGTTTCAGTTGTCGCAATGCTTTCGTATACCGGAATAGCCCTGAAAGAACGAGTTCACTGGCTCGAACATACATATTTGGTGCTTGGCGATGTCTATAATCTACAGGCCGAGTTTGAGCGCGCTGAAACGTCTCAGCGAGGATATTTTATTTCGGGCGATGAAGAGTTTCTCGATGCATATAATAATTCCGTCAAACTTTTAGATTCTAAAATCACAACTGTCTGGACGCTGACAGCCGATAACCCCCCCCAACAATCTCGCATTGGCGAACTTAAAAACACAATTTCAGAGCGCATTAAAATGATGGATCAAGTCGC
>JANOUF010000209.1:0-10994 GCA_031416685.1 Bdellovibrionales bacterium | reverse complement strand
AGTTAGAAGACGCGCGAAGTATCTGCTTTTCGATATGCCGACCGGGAGTTTACTTTCTCACTTAGGCATGACTGGAACGTGGAGAGAAATTGGCGACGAGGGTACAACCAAACACGATCATTTTTTTATTGAGTTAGAGGATGGCCGAGTTTTCGCGTTTCGTGATCCACGCCGATTTGGTGTGATCGATTGGCTTGAAAAAAATGGCGAAGCATCGCACAAGCTTTTAAAAAATCTGGGACCGGAGCCTCTCGAGGATTCCTGGACCGCAACCGATCTTTTTTTGAAGGCTCGTGGCAGAACATCAGCGATAAAAGTGTTCATAATGGATCAACGTATTCTGGTCGGCGTCGGTAACATCTATGCAAGTGAAGTCTTATTCCGCGCTTGCGTGAAACCATTAAAACAAACGGGCAAAGTCACAAAACTTGAGTGGCAGAGAATTGCAAAAGCGATTCGTTCGGTTTTGCGAGCTTCTATTGAGGCGGGCGGTTCAACGATATCGGATTATCGAACTGCAGACGGGGCGGAAGGCGAGTTTCAAAAACGCTTTAAGGTTTACGATCGTGAAGGTCAGCCGTGCGTGAAGTGTAAGTCGAAGTTGAAGGCGAAGGTCATAGGCGGACGAAGTACTTATTGGTGCGCGAAATGTCAGAAATAGAATTTAGCTTTCACTCCAGGTGCCGCCGAGTTCTTGTATTAGAGAGCGCATGTCTTCGGGAAGTGGCGCGCGTATCTCGAGAGGCTTGTTCGTCATCGGATGTTTAAGCTTCAAATGCCACGCATGAAGCATCATGCGTGGTGCTCGTCGAAAAGTTGCGCGTGTTCCATACACATGATCGCCAAGAATCGGTAATGCGGATCCAGCAAGATGCACTCGAATCTGGTGCATGCGTCCTGTTTTGGGTTCAGCCTTTACAACGATTGCTTCTGGTAGCGATTGAAGGCGCGTGAATTTTGTCTCAGCGAAATCGCCTCCAGATCGCACGACTTCCATCCGACCTTTCATGCGATGACTTTTCTTAACGTGGTTTTTTACTTCCCACTCATCTTGCAATTGCGTCGTCGGAAATGTTCCGCTGATTGCAACATAAGTTTTTCCGAGAGCATGCGTGCTGACTTGCTCAGCGAAATTTTTGTTCGCACGTTTGCTTTTTGTAAGCACGATGACGCCCGATGTGTCCCGGTCAAGTCGGTGATGAAGGCCGGCGTAAGGATCTTTAGTCGATTTTCGTAAGTAGAGTTCAACAGCTTTAAGCAGGTGATGTCGTTTTGGATCAAGAGTTGCCTGCGAAGCAATCCCGGCGGGCTTATTAATCGCGATTAAATCTTGATCTTCGAACAAAATCTCTTGGCTGGAGGGCACCCAAATGACGTCTTCTGATTTTTCCTGCATGGCCCGATAGTTAGCAGCTTTTGTCTTGATTGCACACTCGAAGAGCGCAAAATTGTCACTACACCGAGGAAAGGGCTAAAAGCCTGTCTAAAGAGGCCGTTAAAGCCGTTTTATTGGTTTTAATACAGGCGCTTTGGGCCACCGCTTGCATAAAGGAAAACTGATGTCTCAGCTTCTAAGACCGTACCTTCGACATTTGAATCGCTTTTTAAAAACTGGGTGCGCTGCGGGCGTAGTCGCTTTACTATTTTTGCCAAGCTTTGCCGTTGCCGCTCCACCAGCCGAGGTCGAAGACCCAACTCGCGTTTACCTCAACATCAACCATGAGTCGTATTTCGCAAGAAAACAGTTTTTGTTCGGCGAACAGAACTATACGAACCTTGTGGGTCGCTTAAAGGGCCATCATTACAGCGAAGGTTACATTAGCGGATTCAACTTTGGTGCGATGACGTCGCTCACTGTGAAAGAGTACACGGGTGTTCACCTCACCGAGGCCTACATCGGGATTCGCCAAAGCGAAATCGATATGCTCCCAACGGAATCCGTTATCGGTACGAAGCTTATGCCGTGGAGTAAGCTCGATGCCGATTGGGGTTTGGGAATGTGGCAGCCAATGAAGCGCTGGGATTTCCTTCACCCGGAACAAGAAGGCCTCACTGGCGTGTTTCTTTCATGGCAAGGGCAGTACGGTTCATTAGTGCTTTTCGGAAGCGGAATCTTCCAACCTGAGCAAGGCGCATTCTTTAAAATTAAAAATCGCCACCTGACATCTTCAAGCCCATGGTTTTCAGAGCCTGCAGATTACGCCAATATCACGGGCGGCGGTCCAAATTCAGAAATTCTCTACACTCTCAATTTGCCAGACACCTTCGATATCATTTTACGTTCGAGCGCGGGCGGAATGTTAACGATCGGCCAATTGGAAGAAGGCGGCTGGGCAAAAGTAGGCTACATCTACAAGCCGCGCAATCGTTTGCATTTGCCATTCACAGGAGTCGTGTTAGCGAATCCAACTGCTGACGTCGACATTCAAATTTATCCGCGAGTTGAATATCACCACCTCGGTTCATTCGATGTTGGTTATACCGCTCGCGGTGATGAAGATGGCGAAGTTTCAATCATGGCGTTTGCTATGATCCATGAAAGTCCTGTTGATTCGACAGTCGAGACAACTGTGAACCGCCAATTTCTCGACCCTCTCACGATGATCTCTCCGTCCTTTGAAACCCGCGTGAATAACTTTATTTTCCCAACGTTTTCAGTGCGCACATCTTACCTCAAGCAGGTTAAAGGCGGTATGCGAGCTACGGGCCCTCTCGTGACTGCGCAGTCGAATCCTGAGGAATTCTTCGGGTATCGCAGTGACTTCACGAATGCATTTGTTCTAGGGCTCGGTGCAGGGCTTTTGAAATCAGAAACTAAAAAACTTGAAGCATCCGTTCGCTGGATCGAGGAGTTCGACCAACGTGCAAGTTTGTTGATGCTCGAACTTCGGTATGAGCCGTCGCAAAATCTAGGCTTCATGGTAGCAGGTGATTTTCTTGGGTCTCGTGCTCCTGAGACAGATAATTCTGGATTGCTTGCGAAGTTCCGGGGCAACGATCGAATTATAGGAGGCATCGCGTATGCTTTCTAAACGTGTGATGGCTTCGGCAATTCTCATGTCTTCGGTTAGTTTTCTGGCTAATTTTTTGGTCGGGTGTTCGTATTTCAAAGATACGAATCATCGATCTGACGTGCTTGAGATGCATAATGCAGAACTCACTCGTTCTTGCTTGAGCAGTTCAGTCGATGTGCTCACGCAATATTTCATGCGTAAAGACAACGCGACGCTAGCAACGACAGAAGTTATCGATTGTGCGGCGAGTACAATCGACCTTTTTCAGACCAATGTGAAAGGTGACGATCGGTCATCGTATTCGGCAGCCGAGCTCATCAATTTCATCAATAAATTTTTCCCTGAGATTGCTGATCGCGCGACTGAGACTGTACCGAGTTTTTTAAGACTAAAAAGTTCCATACTTGGTGGTTCGTCTGAAACTCTCACGATTCCAGAACTTAAAACGCTTCGTGCCTTCATCCTTTCCTTTAAACCTGCGGCTGAGGGTCTAGCGCCGTTCGCAGATGTTTACGCCTTGAACGTAAAGGGAAAGCTTGATGAAACTCTTTTTGATAATGCAGTAGCGGCGCTACAAGATACGGTTACAAAAATAGTTGCGCCACTCCCAGACCGGACGAACTCGGCCTTCCAAATCGAAGATCTGCAGAACCTTCTTGCAAGCTTTGACAACACAAAGCACATAGAATCGTTTATGCCTCTGGCACTTGCCATGAAACAAATCGTTGTGCGCCCTCCGGCAACGGCGATTGGCGGGAACGACTGGAAACTCGTCATTAAATCGGCAGCGAAACTCTATGGCGCATTTTTGCGATATCACTATTACGTCAAAGAATATTTTGAACCTGAACATTCAATGCTTGCAGATGCGAACCCTCGACATTTAGAGATTCTCGCTCACTCGGCAATGAGCATCTTGCATTCAGGCTTAGCTGCGCGACCGCTTCAACCGAACGAAGATCTTCCATACATCACTGGCACTGATCTCGCGTTGCTTGTCGACGAACTTCATAAGAAAAGTTTGTTGCCAACGAATCTGCGTCCCGAATCGATCAAGCGCATGATCTGGCCGATAACGGCTCGCTTTTTACAAAAAGGTGCGCGTGCGCAACGTGAGTTCAATGATATCGACAAATTAATTCCAAAGGCGCGCTTAGGCAAAGAAGAACTCGACGTACTTGAATCAGATGTGCGGGACTTCTTTGCAGGCCATCGTATGAGTGTCGCGCTCACGCAAAATACTGGAAAATACAATAGCGCATCGGTCGCATCAGGCTTTTCACGAACTGAGATTCGTGATGCGAAAGTAACCGGGTCAAATAGTAGTGCAGTAAGCTTAGCGGCTGAAGCGATGCAAACGATCTTGAGCGGCGGCAGTCGCTATCTTGTCTTCGATCGCGAAAACCGAATGAAAGTGGTTCCGAATAACGAAACCATCTATACCACTCGCAATGATCTGGTAAAGATCAATGCCTCACGAATTATGGTCCAGGCTATCTTGCGTGGCTATGGCGGTCGCCCGTTCCGATGGATTGATAGCGACAAAGGCCTGACGGAAGCACAGACACAAGAGTTCTATTTAGACTTCCGCAGTCTAGGTGTGGATCTTGATCTTATGGACTCGCGTGTGACGACGGCAGGCGCAAGAAGCTTCATGGAAGCAAATCTTTTCATGAGTATTTCAAACGGCGATACAACGTTGAGTTTGCAAGAAGCTTTGGAATTTTTTAACTCCATCATGTCTGCCGGCAAAATCGCCGATCAAGTTTACATTGGCGCCGAGAAGCTCTGCGATCCTGCGGGGAAGAAGCCGTATGTTAAAGACATCACCAATCGGCAGATGCTGCCAATGGGTTGTTTCCGTGAATACTTGAAATCAAATTTCTCGAATGACTTTGCTAATCTTCCTGGAATGACGAGATTCGTGCTTGAAGTCAGTCGTGATCCGATTGCATGGCGTGGCTTTATTCGTGCGATCGAAGATGCGAGTCGTGCAGGCGGTTACAATAGTGGACCAATCGAATATGCGGACATTCGTGTCTTAGCAACAGTGGTTCACTACACGGAGAGTTTATTCATTAATTTCGATGACAATCGAGATGCGATCTTAAGCGAAGATGAAATTTCGCGAGCGTTCCCGATTTTCAAAGACTTTTTAAGTCGCTTGACTGGAATTGAACGCCCAATCGTCCTTCGCAAAATATTTTCGTTCATGATTCGCGCTGGTAGACCACCAGCAACGAAAACGGAGCTTAGCCTATGGGCTCTTGCCGACTCCGTTGTGTCCGTATCAGCGACCCGAAGTGACGTTGCCGGAATTATGGCGAGCCTTGCAATTCAATCGCGCCAATCAAAGCTTGATGAAATTCAAAAATATTTGCTGAGCCATAGAGGAGAGATTTTCGCGAAGCTCAAAGCGAGCGATGATTTCACGGCACGCCAGCTTATGATTCTCTTCCAATGTGATCCGACCGAGATTAAAGATATGCAGGCCTTGATGCCGATTCATGCGAAGAGATGGCTAGCTTTACCGGTGACGCCCGAGACATTTGCAAAACGAGTAGATCGCGAAATTAAACGTCATACGGAACTCGCAAAGCGTTGCGTTCCTCTCTACTAATTCATAACTGTAAGAATAATTTTTCGTTCGTGAGCAGCCGTGCGGTGTTCGAACAAATAGATCCCTTGCCATGTACCCAAGCCTAAATTTCCTTCGCGAATCGGAACAACTAACGAAGTCGCAGTCAATGCAGCTTTGAGGTGGGATGTTGTATCATCCGGACCCTCAACCGTGTGGCGGTGCCAGGTTTGATTTTCGGGTGCAAGTCGCGAAAAGAATTCCTCGAGATCTTCTTTCGCAGTGGGATCAAAATTTTCCTGGATCAACAATGAGGCGGAGGTGTGGGTGATAAAGCAATTGAGAAGACCAGTCTTCGGCAAGTTACCGGCAATCGCAGACCTAATGGCATCCGTAATCGGATAGAGGCCTTGTCCTTTTGTTTTTATTTCGATTTGCGTTTGATACAAGAGCGGACTCCCTAGCTTATGATTTAGGGGTGCGAAGCCATTGCTCTCGACATGAAATTCCAGAGGAGTTCGCTGGCTCGCGGCTTTTTAGGACTGGAGAACTCGCTTCCTTCAGCGCCACCACTCCATACGTGACCCAAGCGACTGACTACGACGAGTTCTGCCTGTGCATTGTTCTCAGTCGCGTAACGCTCGAGAGTGTAGCCACGCGATTTGCGTGAGCCTTTAACCTTGCGTCGTTCTCTTAAATCATACTTTGCCGATTTATTGGCAACGCCGTCGTCACGAAGATCGTTGAACGCCACGAAGTGATCAAGTATCTGCCGAGCGTTCTTTGCGTTCACAATGCGATCATTTTTTCCATGAAAAACAAATGCGTGAACAGGGCGCCCAAATTTCCCTTTTGCGCATTGAAATGCACGTTCGGCAGATTGTTGTGGCGTTATATCTGAGCCAAGCTTCATGGCTTTAGTCGCTTCAAGCACTGATCCAGCAGCAGCGAACGAAACGCCCGAGAACACTCCAACGCCAGCGAATGTGTCGGGGTAACAGCTTGCTAGGTTAACGGCCATCGCGCCGCCAGCAGAGAGGCCGGCAACGAACACGGCCTCGGGATTCGCCTGAGTTTTTTCTACGAGAGAGTCTGCAAGAGCGGCAATCCAATCGCGTTCGCTCGCGTGCGACTGAGAATCCAATTTGAAATCTTGTTGCGAATTTTGATTGATTGGTTCGAACCAAGACCAACAGCCCATAGCATTGACGTGACCGTCTTGTTCCGGAAGCACGACGAAGAAATTTTCACGAATCGCAAGTTCATTGATTCGGGTCAGCGTTGCAAATTCCTCAGCGTTTTGAAGGCAACCATGAAGCAAAACTAAAAGGGGCCGATTCCTAGCAGCGGCAGTTTGTGGTGGTGAGAATAAGAGATAGCTCTTGTTCATACCTTTGTAACTGAATTCGCCGCGGATCATGGGGCTCGGTGGTGCGCTCGGTGCTTTCAATATGTCCGCACGATCAAATGCTAACGCTTGGTTAGCACAAAGAGAGGCGATCGTGAGAATGAGGGTAAACAAAATTCTTAACATTGCTCTCGGAAAATAGCTAAATTCGGGCAATGCCTCAAGTTGTTTCACCTTTTCTTTCCGACCTGCATCAGGCATAACCCGAGGGATGCAAACGTTTTTTCTCGTGGTACCTCCGGGTTTTGAGCTGCTTGCCGAGGCAGAATTGCTCGTCTGGCTGCGTTCGCTTTCATTTGAGCTTCAAACTCCTGTGCTTCGAGAGAAAGGTGGACTCTCAGTCGATCTTCCTCTTGATGTGGGTTTTGCTCTCAACGGACGAGTAAAAATTCCATCACGAGTCTTGTTAAGGCTAGCTGACTTTGGCTGTCGCGACTTCCCGAAACTCTTTAAGAAAATGCGCGGTCTCGACTGGTCACCGTGGCTTTTTTCTGGAAATTGCACTCCTGAATTCGTCGCAAGCTCACATGGCTCACGACTTGCGCTGAAAAAGAGAATTCAATCCACTTGTGAAGATGGATTCAAAGCTTGGCGAAAAATCCATGGGTCAACTGCGATCGAAACTGCGTTGAAGCCAACAATCATGGTGCGTTTCTTCGACGATGTTTGCACTGTGAGCCTCGACACCTCAGGCGACCATTTGCACCGACGAGGCTACAAAACAAAATCAACCGATGCGCCCATTCGAGAAAACATCGCAGCAGCGTTGCTACTTTTGGCATTGCCATAAGATCGCGATGCGATCTTGATTGATCCAATGGTCGGATCCGGAACATTTCTAACAGAAGGTCTACTTCTCGGAAAATTTGTTGAACGCGATTTTGCGTATCAACATTTTGCGTGTATTCGTGAGGGAAAGATTCCAATGAAGGCGGCGAGCGATGGCGTGTCGGCGGATTTTCCTAAAGTGCAAAGCGCGCTTGGTTTCGACAAAGCAGAGGATGCATTAAAGGCGGCAAGCTCAAATGTCGAAACGGCAAAGCTTGCTGGCGCAATACAGTTGAAGCGCGCCGACCTTTTCGAAGATTCATATGTCGTCGGCGACGGATATCGAGTCGTCGTGTGCAACCCACCGTACGGCGAGCGATTAAAGGTCGAAGGCTCGCTTGCAAACCTCTACAGTAAACTGCTTCATGTCCTTGATCAGAAATTAAAACCGCACAAAGTGGGTGTTCTGCTCCCGGCAAAGTCGAATCCGCGAACGCTGCGGCTGCCGGAGGGATGGAAGGCTGAAGCCACTCTTCCTTTTGAGAATGGTGGCTTACCCGTCATATTTTACTCATTTACTTGCGCTTCATCGAAGTAATCGTAACCGCTTCAACTGGAACGTCATCGAAACCATTTTTGTTCCCAGTCTTTACTTTGCGAATCGCGTCTACAGTTTCCATTCCTGCAATCACTTGTCCGAAGACAGCGTACCCGTACCCAGAAGGATCTTTACTGCGATGATCAAGGAAGTTGTTGTCGACGACGTTCACAAAGAACTGCGCAGTGGCACTATCAACAACCATCGTGCGCGCCATCGCTAGCGTTCCACGCTTGTTACTTTCGCCGTTGGTCGCTTCGTTTTTAATCGGCTTGTCGCTGCCTTTTTCTTTCATGTCAGGTGAAAAGCCGCCGCCTTGGATCATGAAGTTTGCAATCACACGGTGGAAGATGGTTCCGTTGTAGTGACCTTTGTCGACGTACTTTAAGAAGTTCTCAACCGTGACCGGAGCTTTATCTGGCCAAAGTTCGATTTCGACATTTCCCTTATTCGTTTCCATGATCACGATTGGTTTGCTCACTGGTTTCTCTCCCTTTTTGGCTACTTTTTTCTCTTCTTTTTTTTGGTCGTCGGTTTTCTTTTCAGTTTTAGTTTCGGTTTTTGTCTCTGCTTTTATCTCTGGCTTGGTCTCTGGCTTGGTCTCTGGCTTAGCTTCAGTTTCTACTTTGGCATCTCCTGGTTTCGCAGCAGCTTTGTCTTCGGCACGTACCGGAGCACTTAACACGAGCAACGTAGCCATAATACCTAGGGTCAGATTTGACGCTTTAAACATCCTGAGGGACTCCCATCAATGGATTTACTTGGTGGATTTACTTGGAGGCGATCCTATCAAAGCAGTCTAGGGGTGGCGAGGGGCAAATGGAACGCGCAGTTTCACAAAACGCCAATTCCTTGGCGCCAGTAAAATGACGGTGATTTTTGGTCCAGTCAATTTGCCAGCCAATATACCAGGCGGATTAGTGAAGGTTGCTGATTAAGTAGCGCGCACGCATGCGGCAAGAAGGGCAATACGCTTGTTCTTTAACTTTTTGCTGGTTCTTATCAATATCATGAGTCATTTTAAGGTCGGAATCGCACATCGGGCACGTGACGTGATCCTTCAGATAGCGACGCTGATGTGGAGGAAGATTGAGATATTCAGGCGTGATTGATTTTAGCTGTTCCATGACGATCCTCCGTGAGCGCTCATGTTCAAGGTTCTTTAAGGGTGCTCAATGAGATCCTGCAAGCGCGGTGCCCACCAAAATCTATGAGCAATCTTCTCCAAGTCCAGGGTGGACAAAAATCTTTTGGCGACCGAAACCTTTTTCGCGATGCCTCGTTCGCGGTGAACGAAGGCGAACACATCGGCGTGATCGGTCCGAACGGAGCCGGTAAGTCGACTCTGTTCAAAGTTCTTATCGGACAAGAATCGCTCGACGTTGGTCAGATCACAAGAATGTCGGGCCTACGCTTAGGTTACCTTGCGCAAGAGGAAAACTGGGATCCACATGTCACAGTTGAGGAGTATTTGTCTCAAGATTTGCTCACGCCGATCTGGGACTTAAAGCAACTTGCGCGCGGAATGGGACTAAGCGAGACAGATTTTGGTAAGCCTATAAAGAATTTCAGCGGTGGCTACCGAATGCGCGTAAAGCTTCTGCACCTTCTTGGTACGCAGCCAGATCTTATGCTTCTCGACGAACCAACGAATTATCTCGATCTTGAAACGCTCTTGGTTTTGGAAAACTTCCTGATCGATTTCAAAGGTGCTTTCTTGCTGATTTCCCATGATCGCGAATTTCTTCGCAGAACGACCGATCACATTCTCGAGATCGAAGCTGGCGAGCTAACTAAATTTGCCGGCAACATTGACGATTACTTTGAACAAAAAACAATGCTCGCCGAACAACTTTCGAAGAGGGCGATGTCACTTGCGAACAAGCGCAAAGAGGTCTTGGATTTTGCGGCCAAATTCGGAGCGAAAGCAACGAAAGCACGGCAAGTGCAATCGCGATTAAAGTCGTTGGATCGCATGGAGCATATCGAAATCAAACCGGTGCAAGTTGGAACGCGAATTCGTCTGCCAGAGCCAGTACAAACGGGCCGGTCGGTGATTCGTGTGAACGACGGAGTGCTTGGCTACCCAACTCGGACGGTACTTAATAATGTCGCGTTTGAATTAAAGCGTGGCGATCACCTAGGTGTCGTCGGCGTGAATGGTGCCGGCAAATCCACATTGCTAAAATCTCTCGCTGGAGAAATTCCGCTTCTAAAGGGCTCACGTGAAATCGGCTTGCGAGTTGAGATCGGATACTTCGCGCAGCACGTAGCCGAAAGGCTTAACGTCGATAGCACCGTTGCTGAAGAAATGGGTCGTTATGCGGCCGTTGGAGTTAGCCGCCAAGAAGTTTTGGATTTAGCAGGATCACTGCTATTCGGTGGCGACGACGTACACAAAAAAGTTCGTGTGCTCTCGGGCGGAGAAAAAAGCCGAGTCGCACTCGGACAAATTCTACTTCGCAAAGCGGCATGTTTGTTACTCGATGAGCCGACCAACCATTTGGATTTCAACACTGTCGAAGCATTGACAGAAAGCTTGAAGGCCTACGAGGGCACTGTCGTGGTGATCTCGCATGATCGATCCTTCATGAGTCGAATTGCCACGCAGATTTTGGAAATCCGAGA
>JANOUF010000208.1:0-8648 GCA_031416685.1 Bdellovibrionales bacterium | reverse complement strand
AGCGATATTGATCCGTCAATTTAAAATACTGGGCGCGGCTTTTTGACTTCTCCGAAAGAACTTCGGCGAGTCTGAAGAATAGTTTATTGCATCCATCGTCATTAAACTGAGCCGCTTGCGTGAGAAATACCGGAAGCGATTCGTCTTGAGCTTCGAACGTTTTTCGTGAGCGCTTGAATTGCTTGCGAACATCGCGAAGTGCATCGAGTGAACCTCGTCGATCTGCTTTATTGATCGCAATTAAGTCAGCAAAGTCAATCATGTCGATTTTCTCGAGCTGCGATTGCGCACCGAACTCTGACGTCATCACGTAAAGAGAAAGATCGCCAATCTCAGTGATTGCGACATTTGCCTGACCAATTCCAGAAGTCTCTGCGATTAACAAATCAAAATCGAGTGTCTTCATGAATTTGATCATTGCAGGCAGGCTTGCCGCGATTTCACTACCCGACCCGCGAGACGCTACCGAACGCATAAAGGTTCGAGCACGAGAGAGCGAATTCATCCGAATGCGGTCACCTAGGAGTGCTCCACCCGTTTTACGTTTAGATGGATCTACACAAATCACGCCGACCTTGAGATCGGGATACGCATTTAGAAAACGTTGTACAAGCTCGTCGACTAAAGAAGATTTTCCTGCGCCACCAGTACCAGTAACACCTAAGACAAGTGGTGCTTCGCTTCGACTCAGTTGGAATTTTTTGATTTCTGCTTCGACTTCGGAAGGAATCTTGGTGCCTGCATCGATCGCAGTTAAGGCAAGACCAACTGCGCGATGAGGAAGTTCAGTGCGCACGCGAAGATTTTCTGCGAGCTGTGTACCCTTTCCAGCTCCTTTTAAACTTTCAAGGATGGGAAAATCACACGTCTCAACAACTTCGCGAATCATTCCTTCGAGCCCGAGTCTTCGACCATCATCTGGGTGAAAGATTCGGGAAATACCGTAAGCTTCTAATTCGGCTTTCTCTTCGTGGACGATAACGCCGCCGCCACCGCCAAAAATTCGTACGTACTGCGCGCCTGCTTGATCGAGAAGATCTCGCATGTATTTAAAATACTCCATGTGCCCGCCTTGGTAGGAGCTCACACAGATTCCCTGCGCACCTTCTTGCAATGCGCACGTCACTACGTCTTGAACGGAACGGTTATGACCAAGATGAATGACCTCTGCGCCCATATCTTGGATGAGTCTGCGCATGAGGTTGATGCTGGCATCATGTCCGTCGAACAGCGACGCTGCGGTTACAATTCGAACGGCGTGTTTTGGTCGATAACTCACTTATTTTCCCTTAAAGACTGGCTTGCGTTTCTCAATAAAGGCGCGCGTTCCTTCTTTTTGGTCTTCTGTTAAGAAAAGTCCGGCAAAGAGGCGCGCTTCTGTCTCAGTCGCAATTTGCATTGTCGTGTTGTACGTATCGTTGATCGATTTTTTTATTGCACCTATAGCACCGGGCGCTCGCGCCGAAATTTGGCTCGCGATTTGTTGTACCGTTTCGCTCAACTGCGCCTGCTCGACAACTTTATTGACGAGACCTATTTCCAAAGCTTCTTGTGCCGTAATCATTTGTCCCGTGTAAGTTAGCATACGAGCCTGACCTAAGCCGACTCGTCTTGCTAAGCGCACGGTTCCGCCGAAGCCAGGCATAATTCCGAGCGTGCATTCTGGAAGACCAAATTTTGCGTTGCTGCTTGCGAAAATAAAATCGCAAGCAAGTGCTAGCTCACAACCGCCACCGAGGGCGAAGCCGTTCACAGCTGCGATGATCGGAAGCTTGCTTGCTTCCATTCGTGTTGTGAGGATTTGTCCGCGACGCGCAAACTTGTACGCGGTTTGTGCGTCGAGAGTATCGATTTCTTTAATGTCTGCGCCGGCGACGAAAGCTTTTTCGCCTGAACCTGTGATTACCAGGACGCGAACGCTCGAGTTTTTTTCAACTTCATCAAAAAGACGATCGAGATCCTCTAGCACTTGCGCGTTGAGCGCATTGAGTGCATCAGGCCGATTGATGGTGGCAGTTCCGATTCCGTTTTCTACCTTGAAGGAAATGGTTTCCATCAATTCTCCTGTTAAGTGGCGCTAGTATTGGTGAAATCCACGGCCTGTTTTGCGACCGAGCCAGCCTGCTTCGACATATTTTATCAACAGCGGGCACGGGCGATACTTACTATCACCGAGACCGTCATAGAGTACGTTCATGATCGCAAGGCACGTATCGAGACCGATGAAGTCCGCGAGTGTGAGTGGACCCATTGGTTGGTTGGTACCAAGTTTCATGGCTTCGTCGATGCCTTTTGCGTCTGCGATTCCTTCATACAAAGCGAATACGGCTTCGTTGATCATCGGCATGAGAATGCGGTTTACGATGAAACCTGGCATGTCTCGGCCTTCAATAAACGTTTTTCCCATCTTTTCCGCGAGCGCTCGAACCGTGTTGAACGTTTCCGGCGAGGTTTGTAAGCCGCGAATGCCTTCAACCAAAACCATGAGTGGAACTGGATTCATGAAGTGCATGCCGGCAACTTTTTCAGGGCGTGAAGTTGCTGCCGCAATTTTTGTGATTGAGATTGAAGATGTATTCGTGCAAAGAATTGCGTTTTTGTTTACGACTTGATCGAGGTCGCGAAAAATTTTGAGCTTGAGATCAACATTTTCAGTTGCCGCTTCGATCACGAAATCGCAATCGGTTAAGGCTTTTGTTTCAGATGCAGTTTTAATTCGGCTTAAGAGTTCCGTTTTTTGAGATTCAGTGAGCTTTTCTTTTTTGATCAAGCGATCGCAACTTCCCGCGATTGTCGCGAGACCTTTTTGCAATGAGGCTTCGCTGACATCGACCATCACGACTGGTAGCCCGATTGAAGCTGCTACTTGTGCAATGCCGTTACCCATTTGTCCGGCGCCAACGACGCCCAATTTTTGAACCTGCATTTCATCTCCTCAGAAAACCATGCGCTTACTTTAGCGAGAAATCTTGTGCACTTGCCGCAACGCTTCCCCTCTGGCGGGGTCGCTTCGCTCCGTTGCCTGCGGCAAACACCCGCGCAGAGAGAGCCTGACACCTTTTGCGGTAAATGAATCTATACAATGGTGAAATGACTTGGGTCAAAAGGCGGTCTTCGGGTATGGTCCGTTGCCGTGGTGCGTTTTTGGACTGTTATCTCACTTCTTTTTCTTATCGTTAGTTGCGATCAAGCAACGAAGGTTGTCGCGCGTGAACATCTCGCGAATACGGACGGCCATAGCTTCTTAGGCGGCTTTTTATCGCTTCAATTTGCAGAAAATCCGGGCGCTTTTTTAAGCATGGGAGCTAATTTCGACGAAACCACCCGGTTTTGGATTTTTACTGTCGTTGTCGGCATCGTTTTGACCATTGCTGGCTATATGCTGATTAAAAAACCTATGGATTGGATTACTACGATTGGGCTTACGCTTTTAATCGGCGGCGGCATCGGGAATCTCATCGATCGCGCCATGAAGGGCACGGTGACCGACTTTTTACTTATAGATTTTGGTTTTGCCCGCACCGGGATCTTCAATGTCGCTGACATGGTGATAATGGTTGGATTCGGGCTACTTTTGATTGATTCGATCACGTCGAAGAATGAGAAAGATACAGCTGCTCTTTAAACGCTACTGTTCGCCACGACCAATCGGCGTTAAGCGCCAGACAATCAACAACTGATGGTTGTTTTCGTTCGATCCTTGAATCCCGACTCGGCTTGCAAAGAAGTAGAGAGTTGAAGTTTCATACCAACCCCGCCACGCCATCCCGAGTGTTGAATCTTCGACTCGGTCATCTGCAATTTTATCACTCGGCTCTAAAAAATCCCAACGAGCAAGAAAACTCACGTTCCGAGTGACGTAGTATTGAGCGTCGACGTGTGCCGCTCGCAAAAGACTTGTTTGCCCGGCTTGCCGAGTTTCTCCGGCAGTTGCTTCGATTCCCCAACCAAATGGGAAACCTTCGTAAGTATAAAAAATATTTCCGAAACGAATTTTGGAATCGAGATTAGGATCCAATCCCGCATCGCCAATCGTTCGTTGAGGGCTCAGTGGATCAACTTGTGTGGAACTTGGCCTTGTGTGCCCCGTCGCTCCTGAAAATCCCGTGAACTGTTTTTCATCGGCCCAACCCCAACGTGCCGTGAGCCACGTTTGGTTATCGAGACTGTTTCCACTCTCGCCATTGTGAACTGCCCAATCATTAAAAAATCCGCGGTGCTCAACCGAGTAACTTAAACCTTGGTCGCGAAGGCCAAGCCAACGTTCTCTAAAAAGCCGTGAGCGCGTGAATCGAAGTGTGGATTCAGCCCGACCCGATTCAGTTCCGAATGGAAGTGCAATACGACCAAAACGAAAAGTTCCCAAACTTGAGCGCGCTTCGATAAAAGCTTCAGCAAGAGTGAGTTCGTCGCTTGATTCGGGAACGTAGCGACGTGGTCGCCCGATGAGCTCTTGAGTTCCGGCGGTGATTGTTGCCGATACGACTTGATCGCGGATCCAACGAAAGGAAACCAAACTGTTGCCGGGTTCAAAGCCGCCGACGCTGCCTTCTTCGTATTGAAAACGCGGCTCTAGGAAGAGATCGCTGACCTCGAGAACGCCTAGGCGCTCTTCGGCGACTGCGAGAGATCCACCGAAAATCGAAGCTAGAATAGCGATGATCAAGAGCGCGATACGATACATGAAAAAAGCCTACCTTAGGGCTAGGCACGGGTCTAGGGCCTATGTTCTCACGCCCGCCGATCTGGCCTTGCCGATAGACGTGCATCCTTCGGAAAATAGAGTGTGATGCGTCAACTTGCCGTTATATTTATCGCAGTTTGCGGAATGGGTTCGGCCAGTCTTGCTGTGCCCGTTTATTTGGCTCCAGGTCGCATCTTTCCATCCGGCCATTACAATCGCGATTGGTTAAAAGAACGGACGCGTTCGCAAAAGACTTTAACTTGGCGTGAAGTCCGAAGTGTTTCGGGAAAAGTCGGATGGGTTGCTCAAGAAAACCTTCTGACTCGCACCGATTTGATGAATGGTGCGCTTGGTTTTGTTAAAGTTCGCTCAAGCGTTCGAGAGCAAATGCGTTTGCTTCGCGCTGAAATTCTCACGACGATTTCTCAAGGCGAAAAAATCGAGATCGTACGCTTGGAAGCTGGCGGCGAATGGCTCTCGGTTCGCGCGAACGGATACACTGGCTATGTTCCACGACAAAATTTAATTCTCGCATCCGACATCCCCGACGGATCAGCACTCTCACTTCGCGCACAATTGCCGATTCGAAAAAGCACGGGACCATCTAGCGAAACTATTGCGAAACTGGATCTCCTTGAACGCGTGCACACTCTCGCTGCTAAACAAGAAGATTGGGGTCAGGCATCGGTTGGATCCAATCGCTTGATTTGGTGGCCGATGAACGATGAAAGCGATGATCTCGGCGCATTGAAGCTGCCTAGTTCGCAACTTTTCAAAAGGCGGCTTTTTGATATGGCCGCGAGCCCGATGCAGTCGGGCTTAAAGCTTGCCTCGGCACAAGGAATTTTTCGCACCACAGATGGTGAGCGCTGGGAACAAATCTCTCAATTTCGAAATCAAGATCACCCGATTTCCATATCAGACAGTGGCCGAATTTTCGTTGGAGCCTTTTACAGCGATGACCAAGGAGTGACGTTCAACGAATACATTCGTTGGGATAAGCTTCTCTCGGGCGTGAGCCGCTTAAAGGGCACCATTCAACAGGGCGGATTTAAGATTCTTGAAGTCAATCCTTCCAAAATGGATTCAGAAAAAGTGAGCGTGTTGCTTGATATCGGTAACTCGCAAAAACTTTCGGCTTACACTTCCGATCTTGGACTGACTTGGTCGCTTTCTTTAAAATAAGCCCCCCGATAGCGTCGCCTCTTGAAAAAAAATGCCCGTATAGACAAACGGTTCGTTGTTTGCTCGAATAAGGGCAATGGATAATCTTACGCACACGATGGCAGGGCTTTGGGTTGGCGAGTTTGCTTACCGCCTATCTCGAAAAAGTGTCACTAAAGATTCCGAAATTGATTTTCAGCCAGAAAAACGAAGACGTCGCCCATGGTTTTGGCTCATTGGGGTTTTGACGAATAACCTTCCCGATATCGATTTTATTTTTAATCCCCTGCTCCCGAGTCCGATCAATTATCTACTTCATCACCGTGGGTTTACTCACACTCTGCTCGGAATCGTAATTCAAGCTCCGCTCGTCATTGCGTTGCTGCTTTTAATTCCGGCCTTTCGGCGTTTCGCTAGAGAGGATCACGCAGGCCTTCGTGTAGGGATCGTGCTTGCGTTCGTCGGAATGACAATGCATTTGGCTTTTGATTCTTTAAACTCTTATGGAGTTCACCCGTTCTATCCGATTAGCGCAAAATGGTTTTACGGCGACATGGTTTTCATTATTGAACCTGTCATGTGGATGATCTTTGGAATTCCGTTCGCGTTGACACTTCACCGCTGGCCGAGACGAACGTGGTATGCGCTTTTGTTCGGATCAACAGTTGTGTTTGGCGCCTACAGTCTCTTGCAGTGGGCGTCGATTTTAGTTCTCTGGTTAACCGGTACGGTTTTAATTGCAACTTACAGACGAGGTCTCTCTTCGACTCGAGCTTTTCGATATAGTTTGGTCGCATTCATCGGGTTTTTAGTTATTCAAGGCTCGTTCACAGCGTGGGCAAATACGAAGCTTACCGATGTTTCGCGGCTTCAGTTCGCTAACGAAAAAATTCTAGACAATTCGCTGTCTCCCTTTCCATCAAATCCACTTTGCTACAGTTTTGTTTCGATGAGTGTCACACCCGATTCGCAGACTTACATTATACGAAGAGGCGCGATGGCTTTGCTCTCGCGATTCATTGCGGTTGAAACTTGCCACATACCAATTCGCGAACCGGAAGAATCGATTGCATTTAACTCAGGTATTTTGTGGTTTACCGAAGTAAAAAACTCGATTCCAACTTTGAGTGAGCGGGCAGAGAAAGAATGTTATTTGTATGCGTGGCTGCGCTACTCGCGAATGCCGGATATAAATCCGGAGCGTGCTCTAGACGCAAGATTTCAAGGAATCGGTCGGGAAAATTTTAGTACACTCCGATTTGCAAATGTTTCTGGTCTTGATTGTCCAAAGTTCGTTCCGCCATGGCGCCCACCGAGACAAGACCTTCTAGATTTGGGAAAAATTTCAGCTAAAGCAGTTGAAAAGTCGGCTGAGGAACCTACAACGGCTCAATAAGCGGCTGCAGCTTCGTGAAGGTGCGAAGCACTTGGCTGTAGGCTTCGTCGCGAATCGTAGCTGCATCTTGCGCCGTCAAACCTTGCGTCTCAAGTGGCGGGAGAAATTCCATATGCACTGTGCGACTTAAGCGCCTGCTATTGGGAATTAGCGAATGCTTCGGTAAAATTTCATAGGCCCCCGCAATCACGACGGGAACAATCGGCACTTGTCCGTTGATTGCGAAGATGAATGGACCTTTCTTAAAAATCCCTATCTCAGGCTTGGATTGCCTAGTACCTTCAGGCGCCAAAATAAAATTTAAAGTACTACTGAAACGCTCTTGCGCTTTCTGGTAAACCCGGAAAACTTCAGCTCGATTGCCGCGCTCAATTGGCAAAGTGCCGAGTGCACGCATTGCTGGTCCGAAAAATGGAATTTTAAAAAGCTCAGCCTTCGCGCCGAAACTTAAAACTCTTGGAACATGTGCCTTCAGCGCAAGAATATCGAAATGACTTTGATGATTGAAAATAAAAAGTACGCCTCGATCGGTCGGAATGTTCTCGACGCCGTGAAGTTTCACGTGAACGCCGAATGCATCGAGAAGCTTGCGTGCCCAATAGCGAACATATCGATCGGCTCGCGCAAACTGGTTTACGTTACCGAGAACAATCGTGATGACACTGTAAAGAACGGTCCATGGAATGAGAAATACGATGCCAAGTATTGAGCGTAGAAGTGCGAGGGCACGCATTAGGTCATACCCCCTTTTGACTGAGAGCACGGTCGCGAGCGCGTTTACGTTGGCGCGCTTTGTACTCGTCGTGTGCCATTGGACCACTTAAGTTGCTGACGTAAGTGTTGTAGTCCATGACTTGAATCTCGTAAGGATAAAAGAATCGGAAGCGTTGGCGATTTTCGTTTTCACCAACATTTACTGTGATCAATTTACGATTAATGAATTTTATGAAGCGATACTCTTTGCCAGAAAATTCGTTGGCCTTTTCAAGATACTCAGCACGACCGCGAGCTTCTTCGAGACGTTTCGTCAAAATTTCTTCAATCGCAGTTGGCTCAAGTTCTTTGCCGTCAGGGCGCGCGTCTAATTCCTGCATCACTTCTAGAAACACGTTTAATGGAAAAAGCGTGTTGTTACTTTGATCGGGAATGATGTGCGGATAACTGACGATGTGACGTTGAACGAGAAACTGCACCACTCGAAACGCATCGTGTACCGTGCGAGTGACAAATCGAACACCTAATTTATCAAGAAGAGTGAGTGCGACTTTCTCTGGGCGAGCAAGCAATTTGATAACGGAGCTTGATGCAGTTTTGAACGGCTTGATTTCGAATTTGTGGAGTTTGATTCCTTCGAACTCAGAGGATTTTCCCATCCACACGCTACCCGCCATCGGATCGTCGCTG
>JANOUF010000207.1:0-6202 GCA_031416685.1 Bdellovibrionales bacterium | reverse complement strand
GGAGTGCATGCGCTCCTCTATCCATTCGTTCGACGTAGAACTTCTCCGCTGCTCGATCTGGAATGGCATATTTCCACTCGGAACGACCTCACGCCTCGTTTGATAATTGGTTCAGCCATCTTTGGAGTCGGTTGGGGCATGGGAGGATTCTGTCCAGGCCCAGGCGTAGTTTCTCTGGTGACTGGCGATTTGCGGGCCGTGACGTTTGTTGTGACAATGGTTTTTGGGATGTTGGTCTTTATCGGAATCGAGCGAATGGTAAATCAACGATCTTAAATCCCGAGCTCTGAAATAGAAAAGGCAATGTCACAGACATTGCCTCGAAAGCATCCGATTGGAAAGCCGCTCACGGATATTAATTTTAAAATTGAATTTGTGCGCCTAAGCCAATACTTTTGTCAGTGACCATTAAGCCTGCGCCCCACGTCCAAGTCGGGCCATACATTAAGCTGACCTCAAATTCTGAGTCGCGCTTACCATCGGATTCAAACCGCCAAGTGAACTCCGCGTCCGTGTAAAAATCTTTTGTCCACTGAAAGCGCTTTTCCAAATCAATTCGAAAAATGCCATCATGGTTGAGCGCAACGCTACTTTCGATGAGCATCGGAAGAATATAGCTGAGTCCAACTAATCCATAGCCATGTTCATCATAAAGTTCTGCACCGCCAAAAATATTGAAATAATTTGAAACCCAGCGCTTATACCTAAGTTGACCGTCGGATTCCCAGTGCTTACTAAATTCAAAATTTTCCCCATCAGCATCAGCACCTTCAATTTCTAGATCAAGCTCGTCCCACGTACGCAGAATTCGGAATTGGGCTTTTGCGTGGTTACTCGCAGCCTCAAGATTCGTATGCGTGTAAATGTGCTCATGTAAATGCGGATCGTGCTTGTCGTGCGCCTGCATTTCTGGTGTGAGCTGATAGTCGTTGTATCGTACGACTCGAGCCATCCCACTTTTCATATGATAGAGATTGTGACAATGAAGCATCCATTGACCGGGTTCATTAGCATAGAACTCAATTGTTCTTGAGGCATGTGGAGGCACATCAACTGTGTGTTTGAGTGGAGACCGTTCTCCGGAAGCATTCAAGACACGAAAGAAATGGCCATGCAAATGCATCGGGTGATGCATCATCGTTTCGTTTTCGAAAATAAAACGAACGACTTCACCTTTGTTGATAAAGATCAGTCTATCTTGGCTGATTGCCTTTCCATTGATATGCCACACGTATCGTTCCATATCGCCACCGAGCACTAGTTTGAGCTCGTGAATCTGGGTATTTTTTTGGGCATCTCCTGGAAGTGTCGTTGGCTCGATTGCAGTTAGCGCATCGACCGTCAATGATTCTAGAGCGGGCTCAGGTGTAGGCGCGGGTACATGACCCTCATGTCCCTGGTGTGCAGAGTGAGCCCCATGGTTCATCTCCGACATTGATGCATACGGGTCGGGAAGTGGTTTGTTAGGCGCAGGGACTTTTTCGCCGGCGCCAATCCAAGTAGAGGCATAGCCGGTTACGTCCTGAACCGTTGCGCGAATCTCGTAATTTTTTTGCTCTGGCACCGTGAAAAGCACGTCGTAAGTCTCCGCCATGCCCATCAAAAGTTCTTTTGCCTGTACCGGTTTAATATCGATGCCGTCAGCGGAAATCACGGTCATCGGTACGCCCATTGAAACGTAGAAATAACTTGAGGCACCAGCATTAATAATTCTAAGCCGAATTTTCTCACCAGCACGTGCGGTAAGGAGCTGTGAATCGCGTTTACCATTAATTAGAAACGCGTCGTAACCGACGTCAGAAAGATCCATTCCTCCCATGCGATCCCACTCGTTTGCTAAATGGGACTTCAGCTTTCCGGCCCCAGCAGCGCCGAAATATGAGCGAACAGAATCCTTCTTATAGAGATAGTAATCGCCATCTTTTCTCAAGTTTCGGATAATCTTGTCGGCGTTCTCATCGGACCAGTCACTCAAAACCAAAACGGCTTCTTTGTCGTACTGAATCGCTTTCTTTTTCGGATGAATGATGAAGGCGCCATACACACCTTTCTGTTCTTGGACACCGGTGTGGGAGTGATACCAATAGGTACCGTTCTGACGAATCTTGAATTTAAAAAGGCGTTCCTTCCCAGAATAAATGGGTGGGGTATTTACGTAAGCGACGCCATCTTCTTCCGGCGGAAGCAAAATACCGTGCCAATGAATCGAAACTTCCTCATTTGGCACTTCGTTTTTTACCAAAATCTCAGCATCGTCGCCCTCGGTAAATTCAAGAATCGGGGCGGGGATGCCACCATTAACGGTTAAGGCAAAATCCACTTCCTTTTTGCCGCTTAGATTGACCTTCTCGTTCCGAACAACGAGCTCATACTTAACGGTCTTGGCAAAAGTATTTGTTGCCAGAAAAAAGAGTAAACCAAACATCATAAACTTAGATTTCATATATTCCTCAACCAATTTTCGACTTATTCAGTCGAAGCGAGTTTGCGATTACCGAAACTGAACTCAAGCTCATTGCAAGACTTGCGATCATCGGGCTTAAAAGTAGACCAAACGTTGGATAAAGCATTCCCGCCGCAATTGGTACACCTAAAGCATTGTAGCCGAATGCAAAAAGAAGATTCTGCCGAATGTTTCTCATAGTCTTCTGGCTAAGTTGGTGAGCTCTGATTATGCCTGTGAGGTCCCCTTTTACGAGCGTCACTCCAGCGCTTTCAATCGCGACATCCGTTCCAGTGCCCATCGCAATTCCGACGTCAGCCTGCGCCAGCGCCGGAGCATCGTTGATTCCATCTCCAGCCATCGCGACACGTTTGCCTTGGGACTGAAGGCGTCTGATAATTTCATTTTTTTGATCAGGCATAACTTCGGCTTCAATTCGGTCGATACCAAGTTCTCTTCCAACAACTTCGGCTGTATGTCGACTGTCGCCAGTTAACATCACGACCTCAATTTTTTTAGCGTGAAAATACTCAATTGCTGACTTCGATGTTTCTTTAATCGGATCTCGAACTGCGATCACACCAGCTGGTTTTCCATTGATCGCAACTAACAAAGCACCATGACCTAAAGATTGAAGATCTTTTGCTATTGACGTTAGGTCAGTTGACTCAATACCAAATTTTTCGAGCAAACGCTTATTCCCAGCGACAACAGTCTTTCCTTCAACAACTCCTTTGATACCCATGCCGGTGAACGATACAAAGTCTGAAACTTGCAAATTCGGAAGCGAACGCTCCTTTGCTCCTGAAACAATTGCTTCTGCTAATGGGTGCTCACTTGATTTCTCAACTGATGCAGTTAATTGCAATAGGTCGCGTTCACTAAAACCTGAAAGCACTTTTACTTGTGAAAGTTTTGGTTTTCCTACTGTTAAGGTTCCGGTTTTATCAACGACCAAGGTTGTAACTGTCTCGAGACGCTCTAACGCCTCGGCACTCTTAATCAGCACGCCAAGGCTTGCGCCTTTTCCAGTTCCAACCATTATAGACATTGGCGTAGCCAAACCGAGCGCACATGGGCAAGCGATGATTAACACGGCAACCGCATTAACGATCGCATGAGTCAGCTTTGGTTCAGGACCAACAAAATACCAAAGGAGCGCGGTTGCGGCGGCAATGATGACGACGGCAGGTACAAAATAAGATGAAACTTTGTCGGCCAACTTTTGAATTGGCGCTCGACTTCTTTGCGCTTGAGAAACCATTCTCACAATTTGCGAAAGAAGTGTATCGGCGCCAACTCGCGTTGCTCGCATGATGAATGATCCTGAGGTATTTACCGTAGCCCCCGTGACTTTGCCGCCTGTATCTTTTTCGACTGGAACCGGCTCTCCTGTAATCATCGACTCATCGACAATTCCTCTGCCGTCCGTAACGATGCCATCAACTGGTATTTTCTCGCCGGGCCGTACGCGAAGCACGTCGCCAACTTTAATGTGCTCTATAGGAACGTCATTTTCGATTCCATTCACGTCAAGCTTACGAGCCGTCTTAGGCGCAAGCCCCAGTAGCGCTCTGATCGCGTTGCCAGTTCGGCTTCTGGATCTAAGCTCTAAAACCTGACCGAGAAGAACAAGTGCAGTAATAACAGCAGCGGCTTCATAGTAAAGCGGTACCATTCCATGCACACGCAAATTTTCAGGAAACAATTGCGGGAAAAAAGTTCCGACCAGGCTGAATAAATACGCAGCGCCCGTTCCAATCGCGATGAGCGTGAACATATTTAAGTTCCACGTTTTGATCGAAGTCCAGCCTCTTTCAAAAAATGGAAGTCCGGCCCAAAGCACCACTGGTGTTGCCAATAGAAATTGGATTCCTGCAAATTGCCAATGCGAAAGAGCATGCTGCACAGGTTGGCCAGGAATTAAATCGGACATAGCGAGCATCAAAAGTGGGATTGAAAGTGCTGCGCTAATTTTTAATCGCTTGGTGAAATCAACAAGCTCAGGATTTTCCTGTTCCTCTAACGAGACCTCCATCGGCTCAAGCGCCATTCCACAAATCGGGCAATTGCCTGGTCCTTTTTGCTGAATCTCTGGGTGCATCGGACATGTAAAAATCTTTTCCATGTCTGCAGCCGTTGCAACGACAGGCTTGGCCTTCTTAGGCGGGTGCATAGCACAGCAGCTCTCGGCGAGTGCACTGTGCCAGTGGTTGGGGTGATTTTGATGGGGATCGTTCGACATAGTTTGCTCCGATGTTTTCATATTACCTCTACCTTTGTAGTTGTCACGACAGTGGGTCACAAGAACACTTTCGGGGTTCCAACGGTTGGAAGCTCAAGCGAAAAGTAAGCAATTAAGTAGATTTCTTAGAATTTCTTGACCTTCCAACAGTTGGAAGGTTTACTATTTACGTATAACGCAGGAGATAACTATGAATATTGGCCAGGCAGCGAAGAATTCGGGCGTAAATGCGAAGCTTATTCGTCATTACGAATCAATTGGGATTATTCCAAAGGCGAGCAGATCAGATTCTGGCTACCGAATCTACTCAGAAGCTGATGTCCATATTCTATCTTTCGTAAAGCGAGCGCGAGGCCTTGGATTCTCGATGAAAGAGATCAAGAAACTCGTTGGTTTGTGGCGCAATAGATCTCGAGCGAGCTCAGAGGTGAAGGCCATGGCACTAGCTCATGTTCATACACTTGAAATTAAAATATCTGAACTCGAGGAAATGGCCAAAACACTAAGATATCTCGCAAGAAACTGCCATGGTGACACTCGACCAGATTGTCCAATTCTTGAAAATCTAGCAGATCAGTGAGGAGCTTACTTAAATGACCAAGAAAAATGGCCAGGCTTTGGTTGAAATAAAAGTTAAAACGGTCGACCAACTCTTTGATCGTCGAGATCCGTCGCCTTTTCGCGAGCGTGATTTGGATGACGACTTGGTAAAGTATATTGTCTCGAGCGCTGAAGAGTATTCACTAAAAATTCCAATTCAATTTCGCTTTATTATTACGGACGAAAGGCTATCGCCGACCGATTGCGAGTCAGTGGCTGTCGCATTTCGAGCGCACTTTTCCTACGAATCAGATTTGATCGCCCAGCAGTTGAAGAATAACCATCGTACCGGTCGCGTGTTTCTATTGATCGGTCTTGTCAGCATGTCATTTTGTCTAACCGTTGCAAATTATGTCGGCGCAAGTTTAGAGAAATCAGCGTTCCAACAAATTCTGCAAGAGGGGCTCACAATAACGGGTTGGGTTGCGATGTGGCGGCCCATAGAGGTTTTTCTTTATAGCTGGTGGCCTATCCTCAATAAAAAACGATGCTTCAACAAGCTTGCGTCTGCGAAAGTTGATGTACGCACCGCCAGCGACTAAAATCTAAAAATTTCCCAAACGTCTTTTTTCAATTCAGGTTTTGAAACCCATTGAAGCGCCTCAGGATCGCGCTCAAGCTGTTGATAAATCGGCACACCTTGAATCAAGTCGAGTTCTGGATATGCGCGAGCCGTGCGTATCATAATTTCTGAAGAATGATATTTCGGGTTTTGATACCACTTGATTTCATTTTTATCGTCGAGGGTTGGAAGCCATGCAAGACCACTGCGCGCTCGAACTTCGGTGTATTCAAAACCATAGTCACGATCACACCAAGCACCGAACGTTAGCTGCTCATCGACTGATGCACTAATCGTCGAATGTGCCCAGCCCGGTGGAACAACTACGCAATCGCCTGGGTATGCATGAACA
>JANOUF010000206.1:0-2382 GCA_031416685.1 Bdellovibrionales bacterium | reverse complement strand
AGTTTCCGCAATTGCGTATCGCGGAACTTCATTTGCCCGTTCATTTGCCTTAGGTCACAACCGATTAAGTCAAACAATGTTGACGCCATCAGTTCCTGCAGAAGCCAAAGAAGTTTCTTCTCGGTTTCCGGCCGTTCAATCGTCACGAGTCGAGAGAGATCCAGCTCTTTTTGCCAAAGCGTTAGCGGAAAGAGCTGCACTTCCCTGTCAATCCAAACTGCCCAACGTTTTTGTTTCGTTACTTGGACAGCCGACTCCAGCCAAAGGGATGTCGCGCCTGTACCGATTGCGCCGGTCAAGATCGACAAAGCTCCTTTGGGGAAGCCGTTCCAGAGAAGAAATTGATTTAAGCTAGGGTTGCCTGACGGAATTCCTTCAGGTCTTTTTAGTCGATCAGAACTTATGAGGCTCTGACCTAACTCCCCCCTTAATTTATCAATCTCTCCTTTGGACATACATTTCTCATTTTAGAATTTCCTGATTAAACCCACGACAACGCCGCGAATTTGAACCTCATCAGGTTTGAACCACATGGAACTCATGGTTGAGTTCGCAGGACGTAGTTCGATCATTTTATTGGAAGACTTTTTTAAGCCGTCGGATAAGGCCAACTGATTGGCCTCAACGTCGCGCGAATCTTTCACGTGCGTGAAAAAGCGTTTCACTGTTGCTTCTTCACCGATCATCGCGACGACGATTTCATTGTTGGCAGCTTGCGATTGGCGTTGAACCAAAATCACATCGCCATCAAAGATGCCGTCTTCAATCATCGACTGACCTTGCACGCGAAGTGCGTAAGTGCGATCCGCGTGGCGTACGAGCGACGCAGGGACATCGATATATTCATCGTGTTCGTAAGCTTCGATCGGTGCACCGGCTGCGACTCGGCCGAGCAAAGGAAGATTGAAGACTTCTGCAGCTGGATTGACTGCAGGCATGACATTGCGAACGTTATCAAGATTGTTATTTGAATTATTCGACGAATTGCCTACTGACTCACTAACGGACTCTTGAACGGCAGATGCGGGGCGAAGGAGCGTGAGTGCTCGTTTCTGATTGCCGCCAGGATTATGGATGTATCCTTTTTCTTCGAGCTGCTTCAAATACCGTTGTACGGAATTGAAAGAAGCAAAGCCGAAGTTCTGACAAATTTCCTGATAGCTCGGTGAGATACCGTTCTCACGCATGTAGGCCTCGAGGAATTCAAGCACGTTCTTCTCCTTGAAAGTCAGAGATCGAAGGAGGTCTTGACGAGCATATTCGTCTTGGTATTCACGGTCATAAACCACAGTGGTGGTGCGGGGCTTTTTTGGTTCGTCTTTTTTGAATGGGCTCATGGTGCTCTCTCTCTTGTTGTGGTTCCGCATCCTGCGGTTCCTGATCTCCACCTACACACACATGTAAGAAGCGTGTAAGTAACCTGTAACTAAGGTGTAAGTTACGGGTAAGTTATGTGTAAGTCAACGGGGTTTGAGGTCTAGTTTCTATGACTCAGTTTTTCCAAACTCGTAAGCCCTCAAAACCTCTGAAGATTTGGTGCCGAAAAAAATTTGGGAAGGGGGCTTGAATGCCCCCGGGCAGCGAAATGGTATAAGCTTTTCGACATGTCTAAAAGATCAAAGCACGACTGGCGTCTGGGATTTTCGTTATTAAAATTAGCCAAACCGGAGTGGCGGATTCTCGGAATCGGGACAATCTTCCTCGCGCTTAGCTCCGTCACCACTCTCGTGTATCCGCAAGCCGTGCGATTGATCATCGATAACGCTCTCACTACAAAAGAAATTGCGAAGGTAAATGAGTGGGCGCTGGTTTTTTTAGGAGTCGCAGTCGTGCAAGCGCTGGCAGCCGCACTTCGCTATTACTTATTCACCGTCGCAGGAGAGCGAACTGTTATGCGCTTGCGTGAGAAGCTGTACGAGAAAATTCTCGCGCAAGAAACGGCGTACTTTGATTTCAACAAGACCGGCGATTTGATGAGCCGCCTCTCAGCTGACTGCGGATTGTTGCAAAATGCCGTGAGCGTAAACATCTCAATGGGTTTACGCTTCGGCGTGCAAGCTATCGGTGGACTCGTGTTGATGTTTCTAACGTCTCCGACTCTTGCACTCATTGTAATGTTAGTTGTACCGCCGATCGGTTTACTCGCAGGTTGGTATGGAAGTCGAATGCGAGACGCTTCCGAGCAAGGCCAAAATTATTTAGGCGATGCTTCGCAAGTCGCAGAGGAAACCATCAGCGGAATTCGTACCGTGCGTGCATTTGCTCAAGAAAGCTTCGAGCAAATGCGATACGCCGGCGCGCTTGCACAATCTTGGCAGCAAGCGCTCAAGCGCATTCGCGGTGGCGCTCTGTTCTCTGGTTTTAGCAGAGTCTTCGGTTACG
>JANOUF010000205.1:0-1629 GCA_031416685.1 Bdellovibrionales bacterium | reverse complement strand
TCTTCGGGGACGAAAAAAACATCGGCGCGATCAAGTTTTGAGATCTTTTCTCGAGTGAGATTGTCGCCTGCGCGAAGGTAAAGTACGTGGCGAGCGTGAAGTTGAATAAACAAATCAAAAGTCGTTGGACTATCTGGAATTAGCGTGCCGACTCGAATTTTGAAGAACTTGGTTGTTTCCACCCTCTTATTTTGCCACGTAACACGGTGACTCCGAAGGAAAAAACACCTAAGGTTTGGACTAGAGATGGCACTTCAAATCGATACCCCAATTCAATTTTTGAAAGGCGTTGGACCAAAGTTAGGCGATTTGCTTAACAAACGCGGTGTCGGCACGATTTTGGATCTCATTCAGTGGTATCCACGCGCCTACGAAGACCGTAGGGCCGCTCGAAACATCGCTTCGTTAAAGCCTGATGAGCTCGTCTCGCTGAAAGCCCAGGTCGTGAACGTTAAGTCGTTCGCTATGGGTAAAAGTCGCCGGAAAATCTACGACATCACCCTTCGAGACAGTACGGGCAAAGTTCACTGCAAATATTTTCGAGTTCCGTATAAAGGCTACTTTGAGCGCTTTCAGCCGAACCAATATGTGCGCGTAATCGGGAAAGTGCTTTTCTATCGTGGGCAAATTGAGTTTCATCATCCGGATATTCAAGATTTCGTTGAAGAAGAAGCGTCGTCTGAGGAGGCTAGCAAGCTTCTCCCGATTTATCCTGAAACAGAGGGAGTGACGACTCGCCAGTTGCAGAAAATGATCGGCTCAGCGCTTTCTCAGCTGAAAGAGTCTGGGTACGACAAAGCCGATATGCCGCCGAAGCTTTCTCAGCCTGCGTTGAAGCCAGGACAGACGAAAGCGTATACTTATCGAGAGCCGATGCGCTTAGAGAAGTTGCCGAAGTGGATTCGTGAGAAGTACCAGCTCCCAGAATTATATCCGTCGCTATTGAACGTACATTGTCCACCGAGCGAAGCCGATAATCAGTGGACGGAGTTAAAGTCGCCGTATCATCGAAGGCTGATCTTCGAGGAATTTTTCTGGCTTGAACTTTATCTAGCTGCGCGCAAGGCAGGCTTACAGAGAGAAAAAGCGCCACAACTCAAAGGCGATATATCTTTGGCCGAAAAGTTGACTGATTCTTTGCCGTTTCAACTCACCGGCGCTCAAGTGCGTTCGTTTAAAGAAGTAGTCGAAGATCTTATGCAGCCGCATCCGATGCATCGCCTCATTCAAGGTGATGTGGGAAGTGGAAAGACTCTTGTCGCGCTCATGTCATCTCTAGTTGCTGTCGCAAATAAAATGCAAACAGTGATTATGGTGCCAACAGAAATTTTGGCTGAGCAACATTACAAAAATGCAGTGAAGTATATAGAGCCACTCGGCGTTCAAATCGGTTATCTCACCGGTTCGCAAAAGCAAAGTGAGCGCAAACAAACTTACGAGCTTCTTAAAAACGGAATGATCGATGTTATCATTGGTACTCACGCTTTAATCGAAGACGTTGTTGAGTTTAAAAACTTAGGTCTTGTGATTATCGATGAACAACATCGCTTCGGCGTTCATCAACGAAGTAAGCTTAAACAAAAGGGAGTTTCTCCACATTTCTTAGTAATGACGGCAACTCCAATCCCA
>JANOUF010000204.1:0-2149 GCA_031416685.1 Bdellovibrionales bacterium | reverse complement strand
TTTTTAGTTGAACTCGATGTCTACCGCGGGCATACGTCACGCGTACTAATGCGCACTCGCACACTTACTCTGAACGACGGAGATGTTGCGTTTGCCTGCTACTATTCAAATAAAAAGAATTAATTTTACCGAAAAACTTGTTACCTCGCCCACGGCGGCGTCGGGTAACAGCATTTTTTATGGACCTTCACTTCGGCAACTTTTTCGAGCTCTTTGTCTGGAATAAAAACTAAATGCCAGGCTTCGTCCTTCACACTCTTTTGGCGTGTTATCTTATAAGCGTAGATAGTATCTGAAAAAAAGTAACTATCTGGGTCGCCCATTTTTTCGCGAACTAACGACATCTTCTGATTAACGAAAACATTCTTTTGGATTGCGTCCGTCGCCATTGCAGACTTTTCGATATCAGATGAATTTTTGAAATTAGCTGGGTTAAAATCTTTCGCTCCCCATTTTGTTTTCGCATCAGTAGCGGATATAAAGGTTGCGCCAAAAAACTCGCTCTGTTTTGCAAGAACATATCCCGCAGTAGATATGGCTAAAATCGTAATCAGGAAGAATCGATTTATCATTTTGGCTCCTTGGGAATTGGAAGGCCAGGACTAAGTATAATTAGGTTCTTTGATTTCATTTCATCGAGCGCCGCCTGCTCAAGATTCCGTTGCGTGAACCGACTCTCTTTAATCAGTTTTTCAGCAGCAAGAATGCCGCCTCTATTGTTGGCCAAGTCCATTGCCTTTTCGGCTTCTTTTTGAAGGGGATTTGCTTCATGCGAATCGAGATAGACTTTAGCACGATCACTACCAAGTTCTTTTGTCAGCAGGCCAGCCCAGACAAAATGTCTGAAGGCATCGCTTTCGTCGCTGAAGCCTTGATTTGAGAAGTTCCGCCCAGCAGATAACTCGGCTTTAGTTTTCTGAATAAAGACTATGATCGCTTCTTTTGGATTTTTATCGATAAGCTCTCGTTCCGCCTTTGTCAGTCCTGGATAGAATAAAAAAGTACCCGGTCCACTAGTGGATGAAGTGAACGCTTCACAAAGCTCGCCGCACTGGTCAGGACAATGAAATGCACCCATGTCAGCGCGAAATGTCGGACATTCGAGCACGCATGCCGACTTTATTTTTTTGGAATTTGCCTGAAACCATTTCAAGCACACTGGATCAACCTCTGCACCTTGAGTAGGCTTTGCAACGACCACCACAAAGCATAATAGCAAGAACCACCCGAAAGGAACTCTAGCCTTCATATACCTCTCGGCGATGTCCAATTTTGACGATTAAAACAGTCCGAACTTCTTTATTGATTTGAAAGATCACTCTGTAATCTCCAACTCGCAATCTACGAAGACCTTTTAAACTATATTGAAACGGTTTCCCGAACTCAATTGGATTTGTAGTGAGTTTATTTTCTATTGCTTTGCGAATCTGTTGTCTGTCAGTTTTCGAAACGGAAGATAGATCTTCTTGAACCGACTCTAAATATTCAATCCTGTACAAGGCTATTCCCAAATGTCTTTGTGAGACAATTTCTTAGCCTTTTTCGCAAGTCGCTCTTCACTTACTTTAGAGAAATAATAATCTTCTCTCAGCTCAAGAGCCTTCTCTAATAGCAAATGGCTAACACTCGCCACAGACGTTTTCTCTTTTCTTGCTATTTCAGAAAGCGATCTGAAGACTTCATCTTCTACAGTTAAGTTAATTCTCTTTTTCGCTGTTGGCACAATTCACCTCAAATTCAGTGTAACACTTTTACATCACTTGCGCAAGGGATCGTACAGCGCTTCGATTAAGCTTAGTTAAACCAATTAGTTGAGGACCAACGTCCAGCTCCACCTGTCGACACCTAATGCGCGAATGCCTGTCATCAACTCTTATCGTCTTCGTTGCTGCCGCCCAAACATGGTGGCGATGACATATCGACTGTTTCGTTCATATTGGTCCATTCCTCGGGCGTAAATGTACGCTGTGCGAGCGCATGAACTCCATTAGCAAGTTCGTGCTTCAAACACTCATGGACCAATCGACTGCGTTGCACACGACTTTGACCCACAAATTTCGCAGAAACTACAAGCAAACGAAAATGCGTTTCGGAATTTTTCGGCACTGAATGCATATGACTTTCATTGAGTAGTTCAATGAAAGTGGGT
>JANOUF010000203.1:0-1767 GCA_031416685.1 Bdellovibrionales bacterium | reverse complement strand
GTTTTGTAATGCGTCCTTGAATACCAGTGCCAGAAACGTATGCGAGATCGACGCTGTTAGATGCAGCGATTTTTCGCACTAATGGCGATGATTTGATTGGTCCGGAATTTACAATTGCAATTGAGCGCTGTGGAGCGTGGGCTACCATGGCTGTTTTTTTTGACGGAGATACTTTGTTGGCAGCCTGCGCAACTTGTGTTGTGGCTAAAACGGCTGCGACTGCTGGCTTATCTTTTGCTGCATGTCCTGCCGAAGATGCTGCAGGTTTTGCTGCTGATGCGCTTACAACTGTATTTTTATCGCCGCCGACCCACGCAATGGTGGCATTGACAGGGATGGTGTCGCCTTCTGTAGCCAGTAGTTCAAGGAGAAATCCAGCCGCAGGAGACGGGATCTCGGTATCGACTTTGTCCGTCGAAACCTCAAGCAAAGGCTCGTCCTTTTTTATTTGGTCGCCCTTCTTTTTTAACCATTTTACCAGCGTAGCTTCGTTGATGCCTTCGCCCATAGACGGCATTAATATTTCGATTTGTTCAGACATATAAATCCCGAAAAGTCAGTTAAGGCTTTGCCTACCAATTACATGTGAATTGCGCCGCCGACAGCAACGTGTGCTGCTTCCATAATGGTTTCAGAGATTGTCGGATGCGGGTGAATCGTATGCGCAATCTCATCGATCGTTGTTTCAAGGACTTTACCAAGTGCAAATTCGGCGATCATTTCCGTCGCCTTAGCACCGACGATGTGTACGCCAAGAAGTTCGCGGTACTTCGGCGCGTAAATAATCTTCACGAAACCTTCGGTTGTGTCGTCAATCTTCGAACGAGCCATGGGAGCGAACGGAAACTGAGCTACCTTATATTCGATTCCCGCCTTTTTAAGTGCGTCTTCCGTTTTCCCGACGCTAGCGATTTCAGGATAGGTGTAAATTGCGTTTGGATTGTTATCGTAGTTGATCACCGGCGCGTGGTGCCCAGCCATGATTTCCACAGCGTGGATAGCTTCTGCGGATGCGGTATGCGCGAGCATCGGAGTCGGGATGATGTCGCCGATAGCGTACACCCAGTCGGTGGTTGTTTTATAGTGTTCATCGACCGGGATAAACCCACCTGGATTCGTTTTAATGCTGACAATCGATAGGCCGATATCTTCCGTCACTGGCGCACGACCAACTGAGATTAAAACTTTCTCAAACTTACGTGGCTCTTTCCCTTCAGTGGTGACAAGTGCATGGTCGCCCTTGTCTTCAACTTTTGTCAACTTCGTCGCTGTTTCAATCGTGATGTTTTGTTTTTTGAGGTATCGAACGAGGTCTTTAACAGTATCCGAATCTTCTGATGGAAGAATTTGCGGCGCGAGTTCAACAATGGTCACTTCACTGCCGAAGCGGCCGTATAGAGAAGCAAACTCGGTACCAACAACACCACCGCCAACCACGCAGAGGCTTTTCGGCACCGTTGTGAGTGAAAGAATTTCATCGGAGTTGATAATTGCTTTGCCGTTTGATTTGGCAAAAGGAAGTTCGCGAATACGTGACCCCGTAGCAAGCAAAACAAACTTGGTGTCTAGTGATGTGACCTTGCCATCTTTGTCGGTGACAGTGATTTTATTTTTACCAGCGATGCGGCCATGGCCCTCAAAGCTATCGATTTTGTTTTTCTTCATCAAAAAACGCAGGCCTTTCCGCTGAGCGTCAACGATCCCCTGCTTGCGGTCCATGATCCGTTTCCAATCGAATGAGACTTTACCTGTCTCAAAGCCGAGGTC
>JANOUF010000202.1:0-1569 GCA_031416685.1 Bdellovibrionales bacterium | reverse complement strand
GCCGCCGAGCTCTTTAACTCCTGGGCCAAGAACAATGTCTGTTCCGCGACCAGCCATGTTAGTGGAGATTGTTACCGAGCCTTTTTGACCGGCGTTGGCAATGATTTCGGCTTCACGAGAGTGGTTTTTCGCATTCAAGATTTCGTGCGGAATCGAGAGCTTTCGAAGTAGAGACGCAAGGAGCTCTGATTTTTCTACGGAAACAGTACCAACAAGAACCGGTTGGCCTTTCTTTTGTGCTTCCGCAATTTCTTCGGCAATGACAGTGAACTTTTCGCGCGCTGTGCGGAATACAACGTCTTCCTCGTCTTCACGAGTTAGAACACGGTTTGTTGGAATACAGAGAACATCAAGTTTGTAGATCTTTTGGAATTCGACCGCTTCGGTGTCTGCTGTACCAGTCATACCGGCAAGCTTTTTGTACATACGGAAGTAGTTTTGGAATGTAATCGTCGCAAGTGTTTGGGTTTCGTTCTGAACTTCTACGTGTTCTTTAGCTTCCAGTGCGCCGTGTAATCCGTCGCTGTAGCGACGTCCAGGCATCAATCGTCCTGTGTGCTCATCGACGATCAAAACTTTGCTGTCTCTGACGACGTAGTCGACGTCTTTTTTGAAAACGATGTGAGCTTTCAAAGCTTGTTGAACGTGGTGGAGATGCTCAATGTGCGATGGATCGTAGAGATTATCGACGCGCAGTCTTTTTTCAAGCTTGCTGATGCCGTCTTCAGTGAGTGCAACGGTACGAGATTTTTCGTCGTAAATGTAGTCACTGTCTTTTTGTAGGCCTGGAATAGCGGTATTTACTTTTCCATATAACTCAGTGTTTGTTTCTGAAGGTCCGGAAATAATGAGCGGTGTTCTAGCTTCGTCAATAAGAATGGAGTCAACTTCGTCGACGATCGCGAAAAAGTGTTCGCGTTGAACCATACGCGCAACTTCTGTTTTCATGTTATCGCGGAGAAAGTCGAATCCGAATTCGTTGTTTGTACCGTAAGTGATATCGCAGCCGTATGCTTCGCGGCGTTGCTTATCGGTGAGTCCGTGCAGAATACAACCGGTAGTTAAACCTAGAAAATTGTAGATCTTTCCCATCCACTCAGCATCACGTTGAGCGAGGTAGTCGTTAACTGTAATAACATGCACGCCTTTTCCAGCGAGTGCATTTAAGTAAACCGGTGCGGTCGCGGTGAGCGTTTTACCTTCACCGGTCTTCATTTCAGCGATTTTGCCTTCGTGAAGACCGATGCCCCCAACGAGCTGCACATCGAAATGGCGCTTTTTATCAACACGCCACCCTGCCTCACGCACCACCGCAAATGCTTCCGGTAAAACTTGATCTAGAGTTTCGCCTTTTGCGAGTCGCTCTCTTAATTCAGGAGTTTTTGCTTGTAACTGCTCGTCAGTGAGCTTTTTCATATCTGGCTCGAACGCGTTGATACGAGTTACGGTCTGCGTAATTCGTTTTACTTCGCGGTCGTTTTTAGTGCCGAAGAGTTTCTTTAAAATTTCCATACGCTCAATTTCTGTAAAGTTGATCTTAGCAAAGGGCGCACAAAGTTATTTGCATGG
>JANOUF010000201.1:0-6997 GCA_031416685.1 Bdellovibrionales bacterium | reverse complement strand
TCGATCATTACGATTCCAGATGATGTGACCCAGATGACAGCGAATTTGAAGGCGCCGATCATCATCAACATTCAAAAGCGTCTTGGTCGCCAGTGCGTTCTTCAGGATAATAGCCTCGCGATTCGTGAGCCGATCTTCCAGAAGCTCCAACTGCGTGTTGTGCAAAATCCAACGACGCCAATCAAGAACCAAGCAGCAAAGCGCCCATCGGCGCCGATCGCTCGCGATCCAGACGTTACAAAGTAGAAGCTACGAAGTAAAAATCCTCAACGATAGTCTAAGTCCAGAACCGCGTTTATCACGCGGTTTCGTCTCAAGTTCGAACAAAGCAAAACCGATTTGTACTGTAAGCCAGGAAGGCTTTTAGTCTCGAGTGCCGGATGTGCTCGGGCGTATTTTCAAAACCAGGACGGTTCAAATAAAGGGGACACGGGATGTCTTACCGTTTTGGTTTATTTGTACTTCTCATTACTTCCACTCTGGTCTCAACATCAGCGTTCGCTGCCGATGGCAACGTCAGTATCTTCGACGTTCGCAAATCTCTGCAGATGGATCCGAGTGAACCTGTCTATCACGACTTTTATTTAAATGCGGGCCCGGAAGCGGGATTGAAAAGAGGCATGTTCGTTTCAGTTGTGAGACGCACGCCGATTCATAATCCGATCGAAAATAAATCAGCAGGAACACTTTCCGTTGAAGTTGCGAAACTCCAAATCATTCAAGTTGAAAACGGAATTAGCGTTGGTCGTCTTGTGAGTAGCTTCGGTTCAGCGGATCGTCCAGTGGTCGAATTCGAAGGAATCATGATCGGTGACGTACTTGATCTGACAACGGTTTCTATGGAAGCTCCTCGCTCGAAGCGTGCGGCTGCAATTACACCGGCGGCACCCGCGACCGTAACAGCGGGCTCGTCTGAAAATTCTTCTGTAACTTCTGAGACAGTAACGACGCCAGTACCGCAGCCTACTTTAAAAACAGATAATGGCGCTGAAGCCGCTCCTATTCAGAAGGCTGAAGCTTCTTCTGGTACGACTGCAGCTGAAAACGCGTTCCCTCTCTCGCCTACACCTGATATGGTGGCGGCGAATGACGAGCAGCCAATCATCTAATTACATTCGGCTATTGGCGCGCAATTTACGCCGCGCCAACGAAGAAGATTTCACTTATCTTTGTTTCGACAATGGCGCTCAAGGCGTCACCGAGGATCTCACCTTTTCTCAACCTGAAATTATTTACGATCCGACTATTGTTGAAACTGAGCGGCTTGATCTCAATGCCTATTTTGAAGCTCATCCGGGTGATGAATTCTTAAAAGAGTTGAAGAGTTCATTTCCTGAAGCAGAAATTGAAGTCATCACTGAAGAACATCAAGACTGGATGGAGAATTGGAAGAAAGGTTTTGAGCCTTTTTTGTTCGTTGAACCGTTTTGGATTGTGCCGAGCTGGCATAAGCCGCCACCGGAAGCGAAACAAGTTTTGCTCGTTGATCCTGGAATGGCGTTTGGAACCGGCACGCATGAAACTACCAAACTTGCGTCGCGAATAATTGTACAAGCGTGGGATGGGATCGCTGCGGCTACTGGTGGATCACCGCATGTGCTTGATGTTGGAACTGGTACAGGAATTTTGGGTCTCGTTTGCTATAAGCTTGGAGCGGGCCGAGTCGTTGCTATCGACAACGATCCCGAGGCAAGACGAGTTGCGCGAGAAAATGTTCGCTTGAATGGCGCTGAAGAAATCGAAGTGCCGGAAACTCAACTCGGCGAATTCAAGCCAGAACAGTTCGATCTCGTGATCGCAAATATCATCGACGGAGTTCTTGTAAATCTGCGAGATGATTTGCTTCGTGTTTTAAAGCCGGGCGGCACCGTGGTGCTCTCAGGAATTCTCACTGAGCGTGAGGGTCCATTCCTAGATCAGTTTCTCTCAGGTACAAGCGTTCGAAATCGCCGTCGCATGACCATGGGTGAATGGTCCGCTTTCCAAATTAAATAATATGCGCAGATATTGGGTTCCGGATGAGGCAATTCAAAGTGGCGAAGTTGTTCTAAGCGGCGACGTCCTTCATCATATTCGAGATGTTTGTCGAATGAGTAAAGGTTCGAAGTTTGAAGTGCTGGCGGGCGGAAAAGCCTTGCTGGTTGAGATCACGCAAGAAACCAAACATGAGTCACGTGCAAAGGTTCTCGAAGAGCGCACGATTCCTGCGCGCCCAAAACCCGAATTAGTTTTAGTTCTCGCGATTCCACGCTTTCCCGTGTTTGAGGCCGTCATTGAAAAGGCCGTTGAGCTTGGCGTGTCGCGTGTTCAACCGGTTTTCTCTGAGTTCAGTTTTATTCGCACGCAGGATGACGTTCTTGAGAAGAAGCGTCCGCGTTGGGAAAAAATTATCGTCGGGGCGACTCAGCAATCTGGCCGAGGTGACCTGATGCCGATTGAGCCCGCAAAAAATTTAAAAGAAATTGTCGATTCACTTAACCGAAAGTCTAGTTCGAAGGGTCTATTTGCTTATGAGGGCATCGCAGGAACAGGAAGTTCCACGGGATCGCTCTCCGCGAAAGAGGGCCTTGCGCGGTTACGGGAGGGGGATGGAATGGATTCTAATCGCCCCTCTGAAATTTTCATCTTCGTGGGCAGCGAAGGTGGCTTCTCCGAGGGAGAAGTGCAGTTATTTCAGAGTGTTGGCTTGCAACCAGTGACTCTTGGGTCTCAAGTGCTGCGGGTTGAAACGGCTTGCGTAGCGCTGATCAGCATTCTAAAGTATGACTTTGATCATATGCGCTAAAAAGTGAGCGTCGGCTAAGCAGGCGGGCATTTTAGAAAAGGGAGAGAAGGATGGATCCTTTCGAAGAGTTTGAATTCAAGCCCCTTACCGAAGGACTCGGTTTCCACAAAAAAGCTGAGAAAACCGCTACCAATAATTTCGTGCGGGAAGATCAGCAACAGCCAGTAAACGCTCAAAAATCCCAATCGATTTCAGATTTGATCGCGTCGTTACCACCTGCGATGGATTTCGTCGATAACCAAGTAGCTAATCAGGTAGCTAATCAGGTAACTGAGAAGCGACCCCAGATTATTCAGCCACTTGGCCGCAAAGACTATGCGTCGCCTGAACCAGTTGATATTAAGAATCGCGAGTCGGCAGCAACAGCATTGCCGCCTGTTCAACCTCGTGCGACAGGTATGGCACCAACTCCGACATTGAGATCGCCTCTGGCTGCGCCAACGACAAACGATATTTCTCGTTCGTTCCCACACTTAGAGAAAAACCGTACGACGAATTCGTCTGCGGCTCTTCGCGCGCCGACTGCGACTAGCTCAGCGACCACTCCTTTAACGACAAACGAAAAGCTTCGTAAAGTTTCATCAAGCTTCGCAGCCGCGATCCTTGATGGAATGATTGCAATTGGTTTTGCTTCGATTTTCTTGGTTGCGCTACTCACGATCACCCAAGTCGATCTCACGCGACTGCTTTCAAGCTCGACGACCGATATCCAAACCTACACGCAGATTGGTTTACTCTTCCTCGTCGTGCTCAACCTATACATGATAAGTGCACGTGGAATTTTTGGGTCGTCACTGGGTGAATGGGCTTTCGATTTACAAATCGGAACTCGTGCAGAGCAGCGTCGTCCAATTTATCTCGTGAAGATCGTTTGGCGTATGGTTCTTGTCATGGCGACTGGATTCATCGCACTTCCGATCATTTCCAAAATCTTCGGTCGCGACTTGTTCGCGAAACTCGGCGCGCCTCAGCTGTACAATCATCTGGCGCGCGATTAGTCGGAAGTTGTCGGAATTTACTATGGCCCAATTTGTTCGTTCGTGGAACCAACTGACAGACGCACTTGCAAAAGTGCGTACAGGAAAAAAGGTTGTGTTCACGAATGGCTGTTTCGACATCCTTCACATCGGTCACGTTAAATACTTACAAGAAGCAAAAGCCTGCGGTGATTTACTCGTCGTTGCACTTAATACGGACGCAAGCGTGAAGCGTCTCAAGGGACCATCACGTCCGATTCAAGACGAAAATTCTCGAGCTGAAATCATGGCGGCATTGAGAGCAGTCGACTTCGTTACTTTGTTTGATGAGCCAACACCTGAAGAAGCAATCAAGGCGATTCGTCCCGATGTTTTAGTAAAAGGCGGGGATTGGAAAGTGGAGCAAATCGCTGGCGGTGCATTCGTACAAAGCTATGGTGGTGAAGTTCGCTCGCTCCAATTCGTGCAAGGTCACTCCACCACTTCGATTATTAACAAGATCAACGCTTAGAACGACCAGCCGATCATGAAGTCGACTGCCAAGCCTGCTGCTCGAGTTGATGATGCATCAATATCTTGCGTAGATCCGCCGCTATCAGTGACTCGTACTTTTGAAGGACCTGACCAGCTCGAAAAACCTGCGCCGAGATTCAAGTTAAACGAATCCCAAAACCAGTGATAACCACCGATAGCACGGAGAATTGTTCCAGTGACTTCAGCTGACGCGGAACTCGTTGCATCAGCAACTTCCACGGAGATTGATTGGCGCTGAATTGACGGAGACAAGTACCATCCATCTGTAAAGGCACCATTGAAATAGTAGTTAGCTTTTACTCCGAAGCCACCGGCTTTAACTTTAATAGATTCACTTGCGCCGCCGGAATCTGTTGAGGTGAGCTCAAAGCCTCCCAAAAGAACTGAAGGTCCAAGCGTCCAATTGTCATTAATCTTGAAATCAAAATCTAGCATGACAAGCCCGACCACGAGGCCGATCGGTGAGAATCGGAGATTCATTGTGTCGTCGGGTGTTGCTTGCGCATGCGGCGAAGCGAAAACGACAGCTGAAAGTACCAAGCAAAAAACAAATTGGCGTAATGCACGCGCGATAATCATCAAGTAGCCTCCGGCAGATTTTCTAGAAGCGTACGCCGACTTTTCCGCTGTAGGTAGTATTTTCGTAGCGATCGATTTGCATCGCGATGAATAGGGACGATAGGCGAACATTCGCGCCGATCATAGTATGGATTCCGTTGACGGTTTCCATTTCGAGTTGGCCGGTGTCGGTGACAGAACTTCCGCCGCCGATGAAGCGACCGCGCGATTGGATGGGTCCAATACCTATGTAAAGTGCAACTGAATCGGCGTTAATGCCGCCGATTAAATCCATGCCGACAGTGCGGGTCGTGATTTGGTTGTTGAGGTTCGCATTGTTGAAGTGAGCCATCGTTGAGAGTGTTAGCGGCAAATATTTCGCTTGGTAAAAGCCCCAGCGAACGATGCCACCATATTGCGTTTGATCAAGTTTTTGCGTGTAGGGAATGAAGTTCACGAACGCATCAACGTTTTCGTAGAGGCCTTTCCCAATTGAGATCTTTGGATACGTCACATCTTTTTGCGGATTGCTGACGGTGTTTCCGAGCCGACCTAAATCTTCAGCCGGTAAATTTTCGACAGCAAGACCAACTTCAAAACCTTGAAAACCGCCGAGGGGATACGGATCACTTAAAATTTTGCTGCTAGTTCCGAAGCCGAGAATGCGAACGGCTTCTTGGCGATCGCTCGAAGTCATTCCGTTCGGAATTTCAACGCCAGCAATAGCGAATCGAGAAATTAGAATTATGAATAGCGAGAACGCAAATTTCATCTTTTCCAGGTTTAACAGTAGGGATTGTGCAAGGGAAGGCGTAACGCTGTGGTGCTACCAAAAGGTAACAAGTACCTTTTGGTTTGGGCTCGTCTGTTTTTATTGACCGCCGCTCATGTCGGCGAACGCAGGAGGAGTTGTTTCGGAGTTCATTGCAACTACCTGATTGACAAGAGCACGAGCGCTTTCGCCTGCTGCGCGCAATGCCTCGCTTTGAGTGACCTCAATAAGTTGTGTGAGGAGTCGCTTAAAGCTGACGAATGTCTGCGCGTTGTATGGCGCTGTTCTTGGTGGAACAATACCGCCGGCTTCAGAAGGAGTTTCTGTATTTTGCTCCAATGCTCGGATTGCATTAGTCGCTGCTACTTCAACCAACTGAATCGCTTCTAAGCGTGCAGCTTCTGGCGCGCTTCCGGTTTGAATAACGTACCCTAAGATGTTTACGTATTGCGGAAGCGAGTATGACGTTAATGATTGTTTTGCTTGATTCATTGCAGCTGTCGAAATTTTTCCTTCAGCAACAGTGCTTGAGAGAATGATAAAGCTTTTCGCAGATGGCGACGCTGCTAGCGCAACAACACCGAGCTCTTGCATTTTAGCACGTGGGTCAGCCAACATTTTAGTGATGATTCCGTAGAATACTTCGTCTTTTACGATATTAGTGCGGTGGTACTGAATGAACTTATCCACGTTTTTTGGATTTGGTTCTTGGAGAATCAACGCTGCCCAGTCAGCCATTGTCGTCGGAATTGCTTCGATGCCTTTTTGTTTTGGCTCTTTTACCGGCTGTGGTGCGACGTAAGCTTGTTGTGGTTCTGCTTTCTCAACTTCCGCGATCTCGCTGTCGTCAGAATCTTCAGTCTCTGATTCGTCGTCAACGTTCGGAGCTGGAACGCCTGGCGCATGCTTGCGAGTTACTTTTTTCTTCTTTGCTTTTTTCTTTTTAAGGTTTTTGACGTCAAGCTTAGCAACGGCTTTCTTTGCAGCAATTTTTTCGTCTTGTTTTTTTACAGGTTTGATTTCAGTGTCGGCAAGCTTCTCAACACTGCGAGAAGCTTCAGTTGGTTTTGCAAGACCCGCAATGCGTCCCATGCGGCCGTCTTTGCCGAAGACCATCGACACGTCGTCAATGTCAGCAAAGCGAGTGGCGAAAGCGCGAAGTGCGCGTCCGGCAGAATTGTCTTTAGCGCCGCCAAGCATGATTGCGAAGGCTGCGAAAATTCCTGCTAATATCCAAAGTTGATTCCGTTCCATAAAACTTGTCTCCCCTGGAGAGCCGGCATTAAGTTGCTCAAGCTCTCTTCATGCCAGCCAGTAATGCTGGAACCACGCCTAGGAGAGGGGTCGTAAGTAGTAGATTTATCTCGAGAT
>JANOUF010000200.1:0-11462 GCA_031416685.1 Bdellovibrionales bacterium | reverse complement strand
AGTGATTTGCGAATTTCAGGTAAACTTTTGAGTGATGCCTCAACAAATTCAGCAAAACTTTTGAAAATGATTTCTCGCTCAAATTTGTTTCTGAGTACTTCAACTCCGCGATCCACATTTTTTTGCCAAAGCTCAGGCTTTTGTAAATTCTGAATTTGATCGACAAATTCGGTGGCGTCTGTGAATTCAGTAAAACCGTTCGCCATACCTTCAAATGCTAAAGGAGTTCCGAGAACGGGAGTTCCAGTGGCCCATGCTTCTAAAATTTTTCCCTTAATGCCGGCGCCGAAACGCAAGGGAGCCAGCATTACCTGATGGCGGGCAAGGGCTGCGCGATGATCTTCGATGAAGCCGTGGGAAAAGATTCCGTTTCGTCCGTGGAGCTGTGAAATGGATCGTGGAGGATAAGCACCATAAAGATGCAATTCGGCTGTCGGGAGCTGTTTTCGCAACGCTGGCCAGAGTTCCGATTCGAGCCATCGAACCGCATCGACGTTTGGCGCGTGCAAGTAGTTTCCTAAAAAGCAAAATCCGTTGCGATCGCTTTGTGGTTTTAAAATAGCCTCGGGCTCAGCAGAAAATGGTAAATAACAAACTCGGCTTTTTTCGACGCCTAGTCGAATTAACAACTCAGCTTCATGCGATGAAACAACAAAGCAAACATCTGCTCTGTGCAAAGAGGCCATTTCGCGCAAAAAATCTTCGCCGAAAAAGTCATCGTGCGGCTCGATAACTGCGGCCCCTGCAAGATGAGCTCTTTGGCGGGCGCCACGCAGAAAATGCAGATCGCTGGTATCGATCATATGCAAAGCTTTTGGCCAAAGCTCGCGAGCGCGCCAACCATACTTTTCTTCTGTGAAAAATCGATCGTAAATGACGAGCTCTGGCGAAAGAGTTTTTAAAATCTCTGCTGCGTCCGAAGAATTTGGATCGCAAGTTAAAGTACGAACGCCAATTTTTTCCCAAGCCTCGCTGTGCGCCGAAGCTGCGCCTGGCCCGATTCCGATTAGCTGATATCCATAGCGCTGAATAAACTGAGACATTTCTTGCGTGCGGATGCCCGCAGCTGAAGAGCGGGGCTCAGGCCAGAGATTAACGAAAAATACGGCTTGTAGAGCGCTCATCACGGCAACTTTCACATGTCGACATGTGCTTGTCGAGTTTTTGTGCGAATCATTGGTCTTGGGAGCATTGCTGTTTGCATATCTAGCATTCGGCTAATCATGCACTGCAACTCACCATCACTCGCCATTCACTCACTCGGCTAGGATGCTAAGTTTTTCTTAACAAGGTTAGTTTACCGCTTCAAACTTCTTTCGTTAACCACACAAAACTTAAGGAGAAGTTATGAAGAAGAGTTTCGCAACTGTTGCAGTTGCAATTGCAGTTTTACTTTCAGGTTCAGGCGCTGACGCGCAAAGTTTCGCTGATGTGATGGACGTAACAGGTTGTCGTTTTTCAGTTACCAGCGACGTCGGTACGAGCAAGTACGGCACATTCACAGAACAATGTCGTTGTCGGAATACCACATGCTATCGCACATCCATCCTTACGAGTTGCGGCGGAACATATGAGACGCAAATGGGTACTACTATCAGTGGCAAGAGATGCTGTGCGGATTACGATGCTGAACCGCTTTGTTTACTGGAAAGCTCGGAGGCAACTGCAGAGTCGGTAAAATCAGCGAATTCGGGCAACTTGTCTGAAGTGTACGCTCCTCGAGCACCAAATGTTGTAGACGCTTATTACGGCTATGTTGGGACATCGAACCGTTCCCCAAATCTTGGACGTGCAACATCAATTAAAGCACGACTTGATGTCTGCATGGGCAGCAACGATGTCGACTCGGCAATCGCCACTAACAACGCAAACACTTGTTACAACACTTATTGCGGAACTTCGTACAACGAGTACTGTAACGCAACTGGCAACAACGGTGGAACTACCGAAGCCGGAGCTGTTTGCCACGATCGTTGCGAGTGCGCAATCAACGGTACTGGTCACTCGACTTGTAACCAACTCTAGATCAAGTCGAATCTATCTAGTTTATTGGCCAAGCTGGGATACAGCTTGGCTTTTTTTATTTCTTGCCGGCGCTAAATCTTGCTGCAAAGAAGAACTTTCGTTAGCTTTCCTATATGTCACCAAAAGAGAGTCTTCACTTTTTTAAGTACCGCGACTTTCGCAGTATTTTAAATACGGAGTACGAGCTGCGCAAAATGCGCCGGCCGTCTTATTCTCTACGCGCATTCGCAAGAGATCTCGGCATAAACCCGGTTACTCTTACGGCAGTACTCAACAAACGCCACGGCATATCTAGAAAGGTTGCCGAGGAAATCGCGGTTAAGCTCAAATTTGATTCTGATAAAAAACAGTTTTTCTGCGATTTAGTCGAAAGCACTCACGCGCGTACTAAGTTGGAAAAAACACAGGCGCGCGAACGACTAAAAAAATTCAGGGATGGGTTTGATGACAAAGTCGCCGAACCGACAATGCTTTCACACTGGTACTATCCTGCTGTGCTTGAAATCGTGAATAACTATGGTTCTGCGGAGAAAAGTTCGCAAATCTCGGAGCGATTGGGAATTTCGGAAACGCAGGTGGATGGTGCGATTAGGTATTTAAAGCAAGCCGGGCTAGTTGCAAAACAAAGGACGCGTCGGCACACCAAAGCGGCCAGCACTCTCCCCAGCAAGGTCATTCGCGATTGGCATCAGCAGTTAATCGAGCTTTCCAAAAAAGCGTTGGAACTTCAGCCGATCGAAAAGCGAAAGTATGTCAGCTCGGTTTTTGCGATGGAAAAATCACGAGTCGAAGAGGCTCGCAAATGGCTTTCACGAGTTCACCAAGAATTTTTAGACGAGTTCGTCACATCTGGAGACGCCGATTGTGTTTACACGATCGCGGGTCAGCTGTTTCAGCTCGATGATGGAGCAAGCAAATGAAACTGAAGTTAACATTGGTACTTTTAACCCTGCTTTTTGTGTCGCCGGCGTTTTCTGACGGAGGCGCGACTACTGGTGAAGATGGCGGCCACGGAGTGCTATGCCGAATTCGGACGTCCCAAGTGGAAAGCCGCGAAGTCTTTCGCGACTATTCTCTCGAGACGTTGGATCTGTTCGAAGCACGAACTAAGTATCACGCTCTTCGTAGTTACAGGAGCCAATCGCTCGTGTTCGAGCTGTCAAGGAACGAAACTCAAACTCGCGTATGCCACATCTTATCTGCGCGACTCAAACGTTTGAAAAAATTTGCGTCCGAAGTTTCAGTTTTGTCAGATGCCTTTTCCTTGGCTTGTGGGATGAGGTTTTCTCTAGAAGAAATCACGACAACTCACGATCATGGTCAGATCCACGCAAAACTTCCGCGATACTGCAAGGTTGTTCAAATTGGCTTAACGAAATGGGTTGGCGGTAGTCGGGAAGTTGTCCTGTCGAGAGACCTCAAAGAATGGCTTAACGTGCACCAGTTAGCTGCGCTCGTCTTGCATGAATCACTTCATGGATATTTCGTTAGGAGCCATTCGACGCTAGCGGTTCGCCAAATGGTCATGTTCGCTTTTGCAAAGGGTGAATTCTTGAAGGCCAATGCTAGTCTGCTGAGCGAGCTGGTCGATCAGCGAAAGCCAATCGACCCTGCGAAGATTACTTCACTTCGTTAGCAAAGATTTGATTTAAGACATGCGCCAAGCGAGTTCCTGCTAAAAGCAGACGTCGGCGCAAAGTTTTTTCTAATTTGTAGTTATAGAGATAATCCAGATTCGGCATTAGCTCCGAATTTTTTTCGCTGCGATCTAGTTTGCAGTAAGCGCGTGTTGCCAAATACTCGTCTGTGTCGCCAGTTTTTAAACTCCAGCTCGAGTTCTCTTTGCTCGGATAAAATTGATCGCGAAGATTGATCGATTCTTGAATCCAAGTGTTCACATCAGCAGAAGCGAGTTTTACCAAGTCATCTTTACCTAGGAGGTCGCGTTGTTCTTCCATCACGAAGCGCGCAGTTTCTGTGAAGCTCAAGCCGCTATGCTCAAAGACTCCGGAGTCGAGGACGCTGTGGAGGTTTGATTGTTTTCCAAAATATTGAACCTTGCAGTTGTTGCCGCCGCGATCAATCGTGTAACCCGCATGAAGTGGCTGGTGAATGTCGCCGACTAGATGAACTAAAATCGAAAGAGCAAGGTGTTTGTCCGCAACCGATTTTTCGTTTGATTTTAAAATCTCGATATTCTTTTTGATGCCGGTGTAAGCATCTACTTTTTCATGGTCGTGATGTTCATGATCGAAAGTTGGAGTGTCGACCGAGATGAAATGATAAAGTGTCAGCCACTTGAATTTATCGTCGGAGCGAACTTCATCGGCCCAAGTCGATTGTTGTGCAAGACTTTCGCCGCCGCTGATCAGCATGACTGCGAATTTAGCTCGTGGAGTTAGGTGCTTTGTCGCAATTTCACCGACCGCGCGATGACCGAGGTCACCCCACGCGAGGACTTGAGTCGATATGAGGCTCGTAAATAAAAACACCGAGAATTTCATGCTTGGGCTCCTGGTTTGGTACTACCAAGTACATAGCGAACCAGGTGCCTGTATAAATGAAGTTAATTCGATCTAGAGCACGGACGTAACCGGGTTTGCGCAACACCGGCAACGCCTGTCAATAATCCGAACGGGAGCGAGTGATCGTGGCTGGTTAAAGCTCGACGTTTTGTCGTTTAAATTCGATCGTCTAATTTTTTTGGTCGCGAATTTCTTCTCGTAATTTTTCGTAAATCTCGAAGTAGCGCCATTCAGGCGGTGAGCTGGGATCTTGCTGGTGATCAGGACGAAGTTTAAGATCTCCAGTGCCTAGCAAAATTTGGCGAACGTTTTGGTTTTGCTTAAGTTTCTCGCGCATTGCTTCGAAAATGAGGCGATAGTGTTCGGCGGGAACGGGTGACTTATAGGCAAAACGTTTTCCTTCGAACGTTACCCAGTCGATGCCCATTTTTTTCATATTCTGCTTAGCTACTTCACCGGCGCGCTTGGCTTCAAACGCGACCAATTGCTCGACCTTGGCGCGCGAGTGAGGCCACTTTAGACCTGGAAATTTAGATCGTGGATCGCTGGGGCCTTCTGGATAAAGCATGCTTTGCCAGAATCCTTCGAGGCTTGCGTAGCGCTTTCCGCGATATTCAAAGGGAGTCGCAGCGAAATTCGAGAGAATTCCTAACTCATTTCGTTTGGAGAGGATAACTTCGCCAGGCTTTGCTTCGTGAGGGAGAATCTCCCAGGTCGGTGCGCCCTCTCGCGAAATTTCTGCCCACCAATGAGCAGGATAATTTCCGCGAGAAGCTTCGGGTTGTTTCGACGACGTGGAGCAAGCAAGAATAAGAAGCGCAATTGCGCTGCTGGCAATTTTAAGTTTCATAGAGCTTAATTACTTGGTTTGTACTCGGAAGACAACTTCGTGTCCGAAGTGATCTGAAATATAACGATCGCCGTGCATAATTTTGAAGTTCTTTTCAACGGAGAGCGGCGTCAGAGCCACTGTTTCGCTTGAACGATAAAACATGTGATCAGGTGATTTCAGGAAAAAGTCTTCATCGTCTTCTTCGGATAGTCGATCGCATTTTAGTGGGTTATCCATGCAGTAAACTTCGGCATTATCCATGTCGAGCGTATTGACGAGCACATCCCATGGGTCTTTGAGAGGTGCCGTGTTGAAATCGCCACCAAAAACCACGGGTCGTCCAGATAGGTTCACCGGCACAAGGAATTTTCCAATTTTTGCGATTTGAGCTGCGCGCGAGGCAATGTGTTTTTTTGGGCTGACCTTGCTAGACTTGCCAGAATTCATATGAGTATTCAAAACTAAGAGGGATTCAGACCATCCCGGTATTTCGATCTCCGCCATCATTACGCCCTTGTTCGAAGCGCAATCGAGCCCGGCGCACGCTTTTCCAAACGCCATTTTTCTAACATTAAGAATTTTGTAATCACTTAAAATGTAAATGCCTGCATTCAAAAGTCGCGTGCCGCTTCCAGGTCCTTTTACAGCATATGGATAGCCAGATTTTTGAATAAGTTTTTTAACCTGACCATCCTCAAACGCTTCTTGCAGGAACACGATCTGCGGGTGAATTCCTTGAGCGCGCATTTCGCCGAAAATCTCACCGATTCGCGAAATTTCGCCACGATTTTTCTTTGCAGGCCACGGAAGATTTTGAATGTTGTACGAAAGTACTTTCAGTTCAGATTCAGTTGCATGCGCGACTGGTGAAAAGAAGAAGAGAAGCGAAAAAATAACGGCAAGAAACTTCATTTCGTGGCCCCGGCAATGAATTATTCGATTTCACTTTTTCGGATTGCTGAGCGAGTGGCATGAGGCCAGTCTGTTCGGTTTATAGACTCGACCCGACCTTTTCACGGGAAACCGAGCGTGCTAGCCTTAGAGAAGGTCATGAAGCTCTTAATCTCCCTACTAGCATGGTTTGCCATCGGTACTGTCGTTGGCATTTATCTTCCGAAATCGGAAGTGACACCCAAGTCTGTTTCAAAGGCGCAGCCGACCATTTACTCACAGGCGTATGCCGAGGCTCTAGATCCTCAAGGGCCGTATAGCGCTGAGCGCGCAGATGAGTTTAGAACTCCAGCTGGAAAATTTGTAGTTGCTCTCACTCACGCAGGTTGGGTCAGCAATACGATTCGGACTGTGGACTTTCCTGCAGCTTGGGCCCTTCTCAATGAACTTGCCAAAGCAGAGACTGGAAACGCTGCCTTCCTCTATTACCGATTGTCAGTTGAGATTTTAGCGGGTCATGAAATTTCCCAAATTGAAAAAACCGGCTTCGACATTTTGAAAGCGAATTCATATTCCAATCCTTATGCGATGATCAAAAATCGCCTTTGGCGCGACCACGCAACTCGACAAGTAGGTGCGGCAGCAATCCTTGCGAACTTTCCCGAAGTCGACGACATCGCCATTTTTTCGGCGGCTGAATCTTATTTGTCACAGGCGCCATCCGTGCGAAAGCATCTCGCACGTTTGATGAATCGTAGCGGGTCCATATTAAACGGTTCGGCTTCCGCGATTCTCGATATTGATCAAGTCAGCAACACAATCGGGCGCAACATCACGCAGAATGCGTGTCCTAAAATTGATTTGCCATTGATTGGTGCGGCTCACATGAACCCGAAACGGAACGTTTTTGCCAGCTACTGAATTCGCTGCTAGACTTGCAGGTAGCGAAGGGCGGCGAACATGTCAGAAAATGTCACTTTCATGAGTGCAGTTAGCGAACCAGTTCGGCAGCGTCTAAACGGCCTCCACAAAGAATTGCTTAAGCTTCATAAAGTTCTTTTGGACGACGAGCGAGTTCAATATGAAAAAGTCCACGGCCGGATACAAACGAGCGGCGAGGTTCTGCATTTAGTGATGTACGACAAGTGGTTCGATTGGTTGCACCGCATCTCAGAGGTTTTAGTGCGAATCGACGAACTCATGGAGTCTGAAGAAGCCACTCTCGACGATGCTTACGATCTTTTGAGTGTAACTCGTGAGCTGTTCCATGCGAATCCCGACGACGAAGCCTTTGGCGCAAAATATCGTGCTGTTTTGCAGCGTGATCCCGGTGCGGTATTGGCGCACGCCGATGTACAGACGATTCTTTTCGCTGACAGCTAGGGTCCTAACAGACCGCGTCTCTAGACAAAAATCTGGCCCAAAAAACTAAAAGGAGTATGCTCTTTTACGGGGGGACCTTATGCGTCTATTTGCAGTTTTTGTTTTATTATTACTTCTAATTCCGTTTCAATCTTTTGCAGCCGAGTTTCCATTTCAGATCCGTCGCGATGCGAATGGAAACATTGAGCAAATCATTCTTCCTAAAAAAGGCATGATCGAGTCGCTCTCAGCGCCTGAGATGATCGGCGATATAAAAGACGCTTACATGGAGTACATCGGCACGGGTGGAACACAATTCCATTCTATGTCTGAACAAATGAATCATGTTAACGCTCTGGCCGAACAACTTGAAATTCCCGCTGAACACCATGACGAACTTCAGGTTTCAAATTTTGCACTTTCGAATGAATTAAAGCCACAGCACTTCGACGATCCAAAATTGGTTGCCGAATTCAGAAAGGCGCAACGTCAAATTCAAACAGCACCATACTTTCGTTTGCTCGCTGACCCGAATCATCCAAGTGCATTCGACAAGGAAAAAGCGTTGCAGCTTACGATTGACGTGATCTTCAAAGCTGCAAACCAAGTTTTGGTCATCAACCCCCTATTTAACGTTTTCGAATTCTTGGTAAATGAATATGTTGAAGCACTCATGAGCCGTCGAGAGTTCTATCAGAACCAACTCGTGTATCTAATTCAGAAAGACACGACTGTATTTTCTGCTGATGACAAGAGCCGTATTCTCTCGAGCATTTTCTATTCGCGCATTTCATTGTTACGCCTCGATAAGCGCGCAAAAGCGGTAAAAGAATGGGATACGTTCGGGCTTAAATCTTACAAAAAAGAAATCACCGATAAGTGCGACGGATTTGTGGAAGACGGCGAAGTGAGCTTTGGCAGCTGTTTTAAAATCAAAGATAATAAAATCAGAAACCGTATTGTTAAGAAGAGTTTGATCTCAAAGAAACCTTCGGTTGCGTTTAACTACAAAAACAATAAGTCGGTTCGCAATTATCGTGCGCTTGTTCTTTTGATTAAGCTTGGAAGCAAGATTGCTCCGATTCCATCACCGGGCGGATCGGCATTCCGTGCTTACCTCTCAAGTTTGTACAAAAGTCAGCGTCGATCTGAGGGCTTTTTGTATGCGTGGCTCGTAGACAATGGTGAAGTGAATTTAAGCCGTTGGGTTCTTGTTGGAAGCGCAAACCCACTGATCAATAAGTAAGAATCGATGTTTTAGGGCAGTACGCGTACGGGCGGCTGCCGAAACAATACGTGGATCGCACTAGCGGCGATCCACGCACAAGCAAAGTGCAGTAGACCTACCATCAGGCATAGACCAAACACCGGCGACCAAACTCCCCACGCACGATAAGCAAAATTCTCTATGAGACGATTGGCGTCGAAGCCAAGCAGCACAGCCATCATATTCCCGAAGAGTAAAATGAAAAAGAGAACTGGAATGCCTGACGTCGCAATTTTAAAATCCTCTTTAGAGAGGTCCATATGTGCGACGAGTGAGAAGCTCAAGTAAGCAAAAGCGAGCGTTCGCCAACTTAAGAAACTTTGGAAAGATATGCGAGCGAATTCCAAATGCTTCACGTGATGAAAAATCGATTCAGCTCCCGGAAACAAAAACCAGAACAAAGCAGAGACAACCACTGGGAGCAAAAGTATCGGCGCAAAACCAATAAATAGGTGCACAAAGCGATGCAGTGGATTCCCTGGATCGTAGTTATGAGTGACAGCGCCATGTGCGCCGCCTTTTCCCTTTACGTCGAACCATTTTACTTTCGTGACTTCCAGACGAAAGAGTTTGCAGAAAATGTAGTGAGAAAACTCGTGGGCAGGGATGCCAACGATGCCGAATACGTAGAGGCCGAGTCTCGGGAACATAAAGCTAGAATAGATTGCGTTGATGCTTCGAGAGATCCAACCGATCACAAGGCCTGTGAGGTAAAGAGCTGCCGTAATGCACGCAAACTGGATGATCGAGCTAGTAAATGCATGGAAGATAGGGTGCACACCTTATTCTTGCATGCACCGTGGCCTAAAGGCGAATCAGCAAAGCGAATCGGAGTGGCTACCCCGGACTGAAGTCCGGAGTACCTAAGCTGATTAGTTGTTGAGGCTAGAGCGTTTTGCGTTCGATTCAGTTAACAAACGATATGACACTTTAATGTCGGCATCGCCAGTCGGTCCTAAATCCATTTTGTCACTGAACACAATCGTGTTCGAGGAAGCAACGCGAGCCCACGTGCGCGGACTCGGCGGTGTATCAACACCGTTAACGAGAACTTGCAGTGAACCATTCTCGATCAATGAGAACGCATGCGGAACGGAGATAACCTTGTTCAGCAATCGGCGCTTTATCTCAGTGCTAATGTTTGTGAGACGCGAACCCCAGTTCGAATCGCACAAGCGTAAGAATGTACCGTTACCAACTACGAGTTGCTCCATCGCAGCGCTATTGCCTTGGTTCTCAAGATCGTAATCCACGCGGCAAGTTTTACCTTTTGCCGAACTCGCAACGTCATTTGCAGTTACGCCGATTACATGAAGCGAGAGCAGGCGAGGGTTGTTTCCCTTAACCGCACGAAGTTCAGATACGAAGTCTTCGATCTCTGGATCGAGGTTAGCCGGAATCGCATCTGATACGATTACTACTGCAAGATGTGCGTCCTCGCGCATGAAACCTTTGTTCTCCGTGTTCATGCTTGGGCGAGCTGCTGCCAAGACTGGAGTGAACAGCTCTTCCTTAAGAGGACCGTCATGTCCTAAACAAAGAATGCCAACGTTCAGGCTGTTTTCTAAAATCTGCAGACCGTTGTCTGTATCTTTAGTGATAAATCCTGGCTGGTAACTATCATCACGCTTCGCCATCACGTCTGTGGTCATGCAATTATTTGCTTTATCCTCAAGCGAGAATGCCTGCGCAGAACCCATTTTGAGAGGACGAAGTTTTCCGTTTGCCCAATATGAACTGACGCCTGGCTTGATTCTTTCTTGGTCAAAAACGGAAACCACACCGATGTGGTAGTCCGATTTCATCGCCTGAAGTGCGCCCACAAATTTGTTGATGTTCTTCTGGAGAATCAATTGCTCTTCCACCATCGAACGAGAGTTGTCGACGACGAAGAGGATATCGACCTTCGACGTCGTTTCGCTGCTGAGCCTTGTCTCGAACGCATGCATCTCTGCAACTTCGAGTGATGGCTCAAGCTTTCGGTTCGGCGGAGCACAAGCGACCAACGCGCTAAGCGTGAGCGCAGAAATTACGGTCGAGAAAACAGATTGAGTTTTCATAGTGTCTTACCTCCGGTTGAACCAGGGCAACCTTTTACGTTAACGTGATACTTATCGAGTTCATCCATCCAATATTCATTGGTGTCTGGGAATACGAGTGTGTCAGCATTGCGCGCGATTTTTACTGAATTCTTCGTGCGCGATGGTTTTTCAGCAATATAAATACGTTGAATCACTTCAGCTTCTAACAGCTGAACCTTTTGAAGGATGGTGCTGATTTCCTTCAAGTCGGCTTTTGCCAACTGTTGAATGCGAGCGATTACGTCAGCAGAAGTTGCACGACCGGCTTGCATCGATTTAACGCGATTCGAGAGAACTTCATCACGATGGAACAAGCGCGGCAACTGGCCGGCTTCAGCAGCAATCGTTTTCCACTCAAGTGGAGCGCTTGCAAGCTTTTGAACCGCAGTTTGTGCTGCAGCTGAAGTTCCGTTTTTCGCAAGTTCTTGAATCGCAAGTAGGCGAGGACGGAAGCGCTCTTTGAAATCTTTGATCGCATC
>JANOUF010000199.1:0-12325 GCA_031416685.1 Bdellovibrionales bacterium | reverse complement strand
CCGTCGAGGTATTCAGTTAAACGAAGTGCTTCTTTCTCGATGCGGCTGCGTTCTTTTTTCGAATAGAAATCGAGTTCGCCTTTTTCGCGCATCTGTTCGATTTTTTTCAAACGATCGATTGAAGCTTTAATTGTTTGGAAGTTCGTGAGCATGCCACCGAGCCAACGTTTAGTGACGTAGAACTGGTTGCATTTTTGAGCCGCTTCTTGAATTGGCTCAATCGCTTGCTTCTTCGTGCCGACGAATACGATTCGTCCGCCTTTAGATGCGAGATCTTTTACTGCATCAGCAGCGCGCTTAGCGCGATCGACTGACTTGTGAAGATCGATGATGTGGATCCCACCGCGTGACGTAAACACGTACGGTTTCATTTTTGGGTTCCAACGTTGAGTCTGGTGACCGAAGTGCACGCCCGCGTCGAGCATGTCCTTCATAGTGACATTAGCCATTATAGAATCTCCTTCTGGTTTGGCCTCCATCTCGCTTGCTTTCAACAGTCGTGAAACTGCGTCAGCGTCCCCCGCTTTTTGCGGGACCAGTGGATTACGAGATGTGTGAATTTAGTAATCGCTTAAAAAGCTTCTGACCGGTGTAGCAAATGCCCTCTCTAAGGGCAATGAAATTAGAATTCAGTTAGAAGGGAAACGGGGATTCGAACTTGAATTCAGGTATACGAGTCGACAGGTATACGAGAATTCCGGAATTATAGCCAAAGCTCTGTAATTACAGAGCTTTAGACTGTGAGGCCGGGTTCGGGGCGGTTTGTGATGTCGGTGTCAGCGTCTCGCACCAATTCGGGCATTGAGCTGAGGATCTTACGGGCTTGGTCTAGGGTGCCGACGAGGTTGCGGTTTGGGTTGAAGAAGTTCGACGCGATCCAGAGGTTGTCTACCTTTGGCCACCGGGAGTCGGCGGCGAGCATGCCTTCGAGTTCGCCGTGGCTTGATGGATTTAAGAGAATCCGCTCGGAGATTAAACCTTCGAACGCAGTTTCGTAGATGCGTTTCACTTGGCGCTTAATATTTTTTAGAGCATTCGCGGTTTGCTCAGGATCGTCAGTCAAATCAGCGCGGATGAACGTCACCCATTGCGATTGCTGAACTGTTTGATTTCCGCTTGCGCTACCATCTTCGCGAGTAACTGCAGGACGGAAAACGCCAGCAAGTGGTTCTTCGTTTGCGCCCTTTAACATGTGCAACTGCTGCGAGTCGGTCACGGGTTTAGCGTGAACGAGATCGAGATAAACTGAAGTAAAGAATTTGCCTTTTAGCAAGCGAAGGCGCTGACGGCTTGATGGAATATTCTCTGGCAAAACTAAGCCGAGAGAATTCGGTGCTGCACAGAAGATATACTCACGAGCCGAGAGTTTCTTCATGCCGTTGATCGTAACCTCAATGATGAACGAATCGTCGTACTGAAGCTTAGTTACATGAGACTGCAAGAACACATCGCCTGTGAAGGATTCGCTTAAGCGGGTGACCCAATCCTTCGGAGTCTTTTCAGTGGTGAGCTGTTTTGGTGAAGCGAAGTAATTCAGCTCAGCAGCTGCTTCTGGCGTGAACTCGCCGAAGCCAACGAACGGATGAAACTTGCCGGTGTCGTAAGTGATCGGTGGAGCATCAAGCTCTTGAATGCCGATCGATTCGCCAAGAACTGTTTCGAGCCATTGCAAATTTTCAAGTGCTGTTGGAGTTGCAGGAAAAAATTTAAGACCGTGATCGGTTTGTCCAATCGCGTTCTTACTTGGTCGGCTGTTGCCGCCGAGAACGTCGAGTGCTTCGACCAATGCGACCTTGCGGCCAGTCGCTTCAAGTTGGTAGGCAATGATCAAACCAGAGAGCCCGCCGCCGATTACAATGCTGTCAAATTCTTGTGCTTTAGAAGATTTCATTTGCGCCATGAAACAAAGATATCGTTCTTGCGCAACGTTTCAAGAACTTTCTTGTCACAGGCTTCAGTTTCGGGTTGGCGTCTAGAAAGCGAGCAATCGGTGGAGAAATTCGATAATAAACCTTAATAAAAATTCTGCCCGTGGAATAATTTGTGAGCACGTTGTCTCGGAACGAACAAAGTGTTTGCACCTCAGGGGTTCGAACGTAATCAAACGCCGCAGAAGCGATGAAACATTTTTCGCGTTTGGAGTTCGCAAGTTTGATGAAGTGACGATAAGCATCTGGATTGCGTGCAGAACTCATTTGCGACTCTGCTTTACGAATTAGATTTTGAAAAACCGGCGTGAAGGGGGCGAAGTCAGCAAGCTTTTCTGCTGCCCTTGCCTGGCGACTACTGTAGCGCTCATTCGTGTCGTAGATACGAAGAAGATCCCAGTAAACACCAGCGATAACCGTAATCTCGCCACGTCGAACTTCTGTCGTGAAAAGATCAGGGAAAAGTCCACCGGATTCTTTTTCGTAAATCACTTCAAGAATGCGTAAGTATTTTTCGTACGCGACGGCTGCGTCTGAAAAGAGCTTTGACTGCATCAAAGTTTTTGCTTGGCGAACAAGCTGTACGCGATTTCTCCAGAGCATGTAACGTGCTTGAGCTTTTGCTTCTTCTTCAGCGCGAAGTACGGCGCCGGTTGATGCGGCTTTTGAGAAAGATTGAATGCAAGTTGAACAAGCTTCGTCGGGAACAGGACTCACCGTACCCGTTTGTTGCAAAAGCAATCGCATGCCTGGTTCGATCTTGTAGACCGATCCGGCATTGTTGCAATGAGGGCAAACGTTTAAGTCGGTGGATTCTTTCATTACATCAATAGCTTACTTAAAGCAGATTGATGGCGTCAATGTCGACGCTGACCTTAATTGCAGCAGGAACCCATTCCTCATCGCCTAGAAGCGTGCGACAAAATCGAACTAATGCAGATGCATCTGGACCCTTCACTAACAATTGATACCGGTGTTGGTTTCTGAGTTTCGCGAGTGGGCATTGCGCAGGACCTAAAATCTCTAGCTTTGCATACACGCTATTTTTTTCTTTAAGCGCGTGCGCTCGCGCCTTCAAACGAGAGCCTGCGAGTTGAACTTTATCTAGATCGAGACCTTGAATCCGAAAGGCTGACAGACGCCAAAACGGCGGATAGTGGAGTTGTTCTCGAAACATCATTTCGTGTTGAGCAAAGCCGCGGTAGTCGTGCGCTTGCGCAAACTGAATACTCGGATGATCAGGATTGTAAGTCTGTACGATAACTCTTCCTGGAGTATCAGTGACGTGTCGGCCAGAGCGACCGGCAACTTGCGTGAGAAGCTGGAACGCTCTTTCGCCAGCTCGAAAATCTGGAAGGTTAAACGCGACGTCAGCAAGTACCAGTCCTACGAGTATAAGATCTGGAAAATCCAAACCCTTAGCGATCATTTGCGTGCCGACAATGAAATTAGCTTCGCCCTTTTCAATTTCTTCAATCGCAAGCTCTAGATCTTCCCGTGTACTGATTTCGTCTCGGTCCATTCGCACAACACGAGAATCGGGAAACATTTTGGCCAGGTCATTTTCAATTAACTCTGTGCCCATACCGAGCGGCCGAGGCTCACCTTCATGACAATCCGTACACGTGTGTCCCAAGCTCTGATGAAAATCGCAGTAGTGACAAAGCAAGTGAGTTTTCCCATGCAAGGTCAGGCTGACCGCACAGTTTGGACACTCGGGCGTGTGACCGCAAGCGGGGCAGACAACCGATTGTGCAATTCCTCGGCGATTTAAAAATAGAGCGGATTGCTTTTTACTTTTGTAGGTTTCTTCGAGCGCGGTGAAGAGGGTTTCGCTCATCCAAAATGGCAAATCCACTTTCACGGCTTTCTGTTTTCTTTCATCGCGCATCTGGCGCAAATCAACAATTTCAATTGTTGGCATCGGGCGGTTCTCAACTCGCGATTTCATCTCGTGATATTGATAACGTTTCTGTTCTGCGTTCGACCAAGTTTCAAGACTTGGAGTTGCTGAGCCGAGCACGACGGGGCAGTCACTAAATTTAGCCAGCATCACGGCAGCATCGCGCCCATGATATTTTAATTTTTCGTCTTGCTTGAAGCTGCCCTCGTGTTCTTCGTCGATGATGATGAGTCCGAGGTCATTTACGGGACAAAACAATGCCGAGCGCGCACCTATAAGAACTTGTTTCCCGCCCTCGTACATTTCCCACCACTGTTCGGTTTTCTCTCGGGGAGTTAGGCCTGAGTGAATGACGGCCATTGCATCGCCCAGCCTGCGCGAGAAACGCTGCGTGAGTTGCGGCGTTAGAGCAATTTCAGGAACGAGTACGAGTGCTTTTTTACCGCGTGCGATTAAATCTTCAAGCAGACGAATGTAAACTTCAGTTTTGCCAGAGCCGGTTACGCCATGAAGAAGATGAGTCGCAAAACCTTTAGTCGCCATGATGTCACGAACGACAGCATCTTGCTCTGGCGTAGGAGTTGGCGCATCGATTTGGTCTTGTTGCTTTACGACGGGACCCTTGCGTGATTTTTGCCGAGCATTCTCGCCGCGTTTCATCGGCGGATACGCCGATTCGATTACAAGTCCGATCGGATGAACGTAGTAACGAGCCAGCCATTCGGCCCAAAGCAGAAAAGATTCTGGAAGCTTTGGCCGCGATTCGTCGACGGCGGTAATGCATTTGATTTTAAATTCACCAGGCTCGTAAGTCGTGGCATTTAAGAGAACGCCCGTGCATTGTCGTTTTCCGAGGGGAATTTTAACCGATACGCCGCGCTGGATACTGGAATCACCGATGAGAGAATCTGGGATTTGATAGGTGAGCGGTTCCGGCATCGGCGCTTCGACAGCGACCTTCCAGAACTCTCCGCTCATCGGAACCTCGAATAGAAATCTTGTACTGCGAGTGCATCCGGAAGTTTTTGTTTCGCGCCCTGAAGAGATGCTGTTGTTAATAGTTTTGACGCAACTGAGCTTTGAGCGCCTTTAACGCTCGCAACTTTTATGGTTGCGGCAGAAGTTTCCCATGTCACAGTTCGGTCGCGTGGGATGCGAAAGCCGCCAGACGCGAATAAGTGATTATCGGATTCAACTTCAGCGCGAGTCGGATAGCGAAGGCGACGAAGTAAGAACGAATCTTGTTCAATCCAAACACCCGGATTGGGACGAGTCGCATTTGCGGGTGTTGGGTTTCCGATAGCGTAAGTGATGGTGCCGCCTCCGCGCGAAAGGCGTACGAAAGTTTCGGCCGGATACACGACGTTATTAAAACTCTTAACCTGCTTTTTGTAAGCGTTGAAATTCGCAGGAATAACTTTCTGACGAACCAGCATATCCAAAATTGATTTTGAACCACGCAAGTAAAGGTACGGTTCAAAAAACTCCGAAGGAAGATTCGAAGTTTTCACCGCACCGGTAGCATCGACTGCGTATCGTTTTCCGTCTTTGTAGAGCACTTCGTGGCGAAAGGTTTCAGTTGCCGATTTTCCAGTGACAGTTAAGCGGAGTGAATCACCGTTCTCCACTGTCCATCGTTCACGAAGAACAATCGGATCGGTATCCGTTCTGAACTGAACATCCTGTTCAACTTGGTAAAACCCTTTGCCATTGTTCTTCGCAAGGCGAATCAAAATGAATTTCGAATTCGGAACGTAAGCAAACGCTTGGAGCGAAAATGCGAAACTGACTGCAATCAAGATGATGAAGCGAACGATCATGTGTTTCAGATCCATGTATTTCAGATCCTTAGTGCCAAGGATTTAATATAATCGCGCAAGCCAGTTGATATTTCAGGATGCTCAAGACCCATCTCGATGTTTGCTTGCAAGTAACCAAGCTTATCGCCCGCATCGTAGCGGCGTCCTTCGAAACGAGTACCCAAGAGCCCTTCGTTCTTAGCGAGTTCCACCATGGCGTCAGTGAGTTGGATCTCGCCATTTTTTCCTGGCTTCGTGTTTTCAAGATACTTGAAAAGCTGCGCGGAGAAAACATATCTTCCCGGCAAAGCAAACCGACTTGGCGCTTTGTCGACGGCCGGCTTTTCTATGACGTTCTCAATTCGAATTCGACCGTTACCAAGGTCTTTGCCAGCAACAATCCCGTACTTTGACACTTCGTTCGCAGGAACTTCCATGATTGCGACTGTCGAGAGTCCAGTTTCCATGTAAGTGCTGGCCAGCTGCCCAGTCACAGTTTTCTGATCACTGCGTGTCACCATTAATTCGTCACCAAGCAAAACTGCAAACGGTTCATCACCTACGATTGGGCGAGAGCAATGAACGGCATGACCAAGTCCAAGCGCTTGTTTTTGTCGGATGCTGATGATGTTTGCCATGTTTTGAATTTTTTGAAGGCGATCGACCATGGCATGCTTGCCATCTTTTGAAAGTTTGTCTTGAAGCTCGTAACTCACATCGAAGAAATCTTCGATCGCTTCTTTGTTGCGCCCAGCGATCAAAATAATGTCTTCCACACCGGCGCGAACCGCTTCTTCAACGATCATTAAGATCGATGGTTGATCGACGATCGGTAGCATTTCTTTTGGGATGGTTTTTGTAGCCGGTAAGAACCGAGTTCCTAAGCCAGCTGCGGGGATAACGGCTTTCTTGATCTTCTTCATAAGGCACTCAAAAGACCATGAACGGAAAATGAAAACAAGCGCTCGTGGTTTATAAGAGGGTTTTAAAATTTAAAAACGTATAAAAATGAGACAACTGTGATTTGACGCGAAAATTCTCATTAAAATGTCAAAATGAGCCGATAGAAACCCCATGAGATTAAAGGCCTTTTTACTCGCATTATCTCTCACCATACCCGCATTTCTTTACACCAACTGTACGGTGCCGGCGACGAGCTCCTTAGAGGAAATGTCGAGTGCTGCGTTGAAGGGCGAGTTCGCCTACGACGCGCGTCCCGATCAGCTTGCTTACATGTCATGTGATCTTGCGCCCGATTCAGACGAGAGAACATTTTGGACTTTTCGCGTGGGCGCTTACCGAAGCGGCGGAATTCGGATCAAGGCTAATTTCTTCGAAGATTTACAAGACACGCGGTTCAACACTGAACAAGAACGACTCGACTACATTGCGGCAAGCGCAAAAAGTGCGAATACAAAAATGCAAGTTTCGATTATCGGAGATTTGAAGCGGCAGTGGACTGTGGCCTACGACGGAGCTGCTTTTGCGGGCCGCGAATTTAGCCAATTCTTCCCGCAACTAGGTCTTCCTGAAGTGAGTCAGTCTCTCTACAAAAATTATAATATGGTCAACGATACGGAAGCCCGCTTGCGATACTTGCGAAACAATCGTCCTTGGGGTGAACGCTTTGAGGGAACGATTCGTGTGAGTTCAGACTATTCTTCGGCAGAATATGTCAGACGCGGATTCGGTACGCCATTGCCTGATGCAGGAATGTTTTTGTTGGCACTTACTTATGCCAACAGTTTATCAAGTTCATTCTCTGCGCGTTCGCCGTACGATTTTCTTGAGCCGGGAGCAACGCCTCCGCCAGGAAAATCGCGCGACTTAAACGTATACGGCAAAGGTATACGTATGAGCTTCGGCATACCTGCAGGAAGCGTCCAGAACCAATATTATACGATCTCCAGTGCTCGCGAAGAAAGTCTACTCAATGATGGAACGGAAAGTCCAAGTGAGACTGCTATCGTAAACTGGAGCTGTCCTTCGACTCTCCAGCTACAAATTGTACAAGTGGATGATAACTTTGCGACTGCGACACCTATCTGTCCAATTCAGCCTGATGATTATTCTGCCGCAAATCCTTACGCCAACGATTTGAGGATCATCCGCAATTCGCTTCGTGTTGAAGATTGGTATGTTTACCTAAGCGCGAACAAGAGATGTGTTGTACCTAAGTACAATGGCGGATCCTCGACTTGTTACGGACCGAAATCCGCTGGTACTACGAAACGAGTTGTCGAGTATAACTTGTCAAACACATGTCGTTTTGACGGTGGCTCTGCAGCTAACAACCCAGATTGCTCTCACTTCGTAAGTATCTGCGTTCGTCCATAAAAGTAATTTGACCAACCTCAAGAGTTTTGTTGCGATGACCGGCATGAAACTCTTTTTTGCTTTCAGCTCAATTTTAATTTTCAGCAACTTCGCTCTTGCTCAATCATTTACGGGTCCTGCGGCCTCAGGAACTGGCGGCGCGGGTCGCGCAGTTGTCGAAGGTTCAGAGTCGGCGATTATCAACCCAGCAACACTTGGGTACATGGATCGCTATCACATGGCACTTCCATTTGCAGAAAGCTCACATCCGACAGAGGGGTACTCGCAAACTTACGGCGCAATTCTAACTGACGGAAGCACCGACAAAATGTTTCCAGGCGCGCTTTCGTATTTGAAGAGCCGAGATATTCGCGGCGGAGTCGAATCGAAACGCCAAGACATTCACTTAGCACTAGCAGATCGGTCGACAAAATTTTTAGCTGTAGGTCTTGCGGGTCACTATCGTACGTATGAACAAATCAACTCATCGAAATACAACCAAACCAATATGGATTTGGGTGCACTACTCACGCCACTTGAAAATCTGGGGTTGGCTTTTGTTGCGTACAACATACTGTCTGGTGACGAGAATGTTCCCGTAGCAATTCGCGATGTGCCGACGCTGGCAGTTGGTATGAACTACATTTACGAAGAAACTTTCTCAGCACGCGTGGATGCGATTCGCCCCGACAAGTTCAACCCAAACCACAGAACGGATTTACTTGCGGGCCTGCAAATGACCTTCATGGAAAGTTTCGCGGTTCGCGGTGGTTGCAACTGGAAAGAGACCGCAAATCAAACGTGGCTCACCGGCGGCTTGGGATACATGGGCCCTCGGCTTAGTTTTAACTACGCGTATCAGAAGGAGCTCCGGGAATCAGTGGGCAATAGGCATATCGTTGACTTGTGGATGTCGTTTTGATAACCCGTGTCAGTCAATATTAAATGCCCGGCGGCTATAGCCGCCTCTTACATTTCACGTGGAGTAAAAAATGGCTTCAAAAACAAAGCGCACTGAAACTAAGCGCCGTCGTAAACGGGTAACTAGCGGCAAGAAGCGCAAAGCTTCATTGCGCAACAAGGGTACTACTAAGACTCGTAAGGCTTTGTTCGGCGACTAAGCCTAACCAGAATTCAAGTATACCCGTCGACGAGTATACCAGAATTCAAGAATTATCTACGAAGACGCGCGGGAATTTCCTGCGCGTTTCCATTTAAAGAGAACTGAAACGCCTTACGAATCATCCCTTCCTGACCAGGAAGAAAACGCCAGTTCTTCATTGCTTCCACAGCTTCATTATCCAACGTTTTTGAATTCGTACTTTGCTGCAACTGAATATCGGTAACCGATCCGTTTGGAAGTACGCGTGCGAGGAACACAGCTGTTCCTTGATTGCGCGCTAAACGATCGCGTTCTGGATACATCGGGTTTTTGTTACCAGCGGCCTGCTTGAGTGAGTCAGCATCACGAACGCCGTATGCGGTTGCTGGTGCGGCTTTCGCGCCATTGCCAGTTCCAGTTGTAGTTGCTGGTGCTACAGCTTCTTTTGCTGGTTGCGAAGCAGGTGCAGAAGCCTCGGTTTTAGCTGTTTCAGTTTCAACTGCAGCAACGGTCGCAGCAGATGGAGTTTCTTTCTGAATCGGCTCAGGAGTTTGCGCTTCTTCAGCTACTGGCGCAGTTGCAGCCGAAGCTGTCGCTTCCTCTACCGGCTCAGCTTTTAATCCTTCATCTTCTTGTTGTTGCGCAATTGCAGCTGGGCTGAGTAGCGGCTCACCTTTTTCGAAAGCCTCAGCTTCAGTCTCTTCAGCACGTGCGGCCGCCAATGCGGACTTCACGCTGATGTCTGGTTCATCGGCTTTCGCTTGCGTTGTGGTTTTTTTCTGAGGAAGTGTGGTTGCAATTTTCTCTGAAGGTTTTGCGGCAACAACTTCTTTAGCTTTCACAACCTGAGCAACTGGTTCAGCTGCTGGAGCTGGAGGAAGCGTTTCAAGCTGTTCGCCTTTTGGAATTTCTTTTGATTCCTGAAGGTAAACCGCAGAGGGCTGTTCTTTTTTTGCGTTTGCCATAGGAGCAAGTGCGACAGTCGCACCGATTGCACCGTGAAATAGGAGCGATACACTTAAACAGCTCCAGCGCTTTTGATCTTCATCGCGATTCAAAGACATGTCGGAGATCCTCCCCAAAGAATTGATATCGGTGTGGAATTCTACAAATTCAGTACCAAGCGTGAGAAGTAGTACCAGTGAGTTGGTGTGTCTAAGCACTGACTAAGCGTGAATTTCTTTCAAACAGTAGGACAACTTTCGTATCCAAAAAAAGGCGGCTATTGAGCCGCCTTTTGTACGAATTTTCGAACATGAGATTAGTGAGTGCCCACAACTTTTTGGCAAATCTCTACTCTCCCGCGCAAGTAACCTTGGCTCACGGTCATAGGGCCATGATTTACCGCAACGCTTACTTTTGAAATACTTGTGAGGCCTTTGCTTTTTACTATTTCCTCACACTGAATTGTCGCATCGAAAAGATTTTTAGCTTTTATGATGAACTGACTTCCATCAAGGTCACCTGAGAAAATTGTAAGGTAGCCCCGGTAAGTGTATCCGTTTACTGCGACCTCTTGCATGACCTTGTTGCAAATTTGGTTTGCGCCTCGCAGATAACCTTGAAAAACCTTTAGCGGAGATAGGTTAACGCTTAAACGTAGTTTGCTAATTGATTGCAGACCCTTACTCTTAACTGAAGCCACGCATTGGTCGTGTAGATCATCAACGTCATTAGCAGAAATGTTTAGCTCGCTCCCGTCAAGGTCACCACGAACTAAAATGTTTCCGTGATGATGCGTTGGTGGAACAGGGACATTGTTGCCAAGTACAGTTGCCTCTATTTCTTTAAGAGATGCTCGAATTATTTTTATTTGTGCACGTGAAAGCATATCCGCATCTTCTTCAATTAGGTCATTCACACGATTGGAAAGTGCGACAAGAGCAGTAGAAGCTTGTGGCGGAACGTGACGGTTGTTATTTGCAAAGGCCGTGGACGTGCAAAGCGCGATAAGACATAGAATGAGTGACTTCATTTTTTCCTCCAGGATTAAAATCATCGACTCGGTGAGTTGCAAGTGCGCGGCCAAAATTCCAGTGTCCATTTAACACCAGAGAAAATTTTCAAACAGCTGGAATGATTTAGAGATATCTGAGCGCAGAAAAGTAAAGGGTTCTTTGCGGTTCGGGATAGCCGATAGTTATTTCACGTGGGCGATCAAGAACGTTGAGTATGCCGAATTTGAATTCCCAACGGGTGAATCCCATCGATCGTAAATTGAGATCGAGGATATTCGCGTCTGGCAATTTTCGAAGTGGGCCTGCAAACACCCGGTCATAAAATGAACTTGTGTATGTGTCGCGAAGTTCTATGACCATTGGTCCGAAGCTTTGAGTTGCTGCAACTGTAACTTGGTGACGAGGAGCAAGAGTGAGGGGTTCGTTCGTTGTTTCGATTTCACCTTGCAAGTGATTGTACGAAAGCATCAGCGTTCGCGTTCCACGTGCGATTCCTGCTGAGAGTTCACCGCCGTATGCAACCGCACTGGCTTGATTGACTTTCTTAGTTCGACCTACGCTTACAGTTTGGTTTTCAAAAAAGTTTGAGTAATCGATTCCGTAAATAGAAATACCCCAGGTAAAGCCTTGCGAGTACGTGCTGGTCTTTTTATCTGGCTCTTGAGTGAAGCCGAGTTCGATTTGCTTGGCTTGTTCAGGCTCTAGTTCGGGATTTGGTGCTGTGAAAGTTGTATCAGCGTAAAGATCATAAAGTGAGGGCTCACGAAAGCCTTCTGAATATGTGAGCCACACGCGGCGCTCATCGGATGAATGTGAAAGGGCTATTGCGCTAACAAATTTATCGTGGAACTGAAGCCATCGCGCACCCGGTTGAACTGCAAAGCCATTGCCGAGCGGAATCTCCCAGATTTGGCCAAGTTCAAGTTTGTCGGTTAGTGAGCGTTCTTTATTGAGAGTCGTGGATTTAAGTTTGTCATGAGCTGCATCGACGAAGGTGCGAATGACGAGTCCACTCGTTAAGGTTTGCGTGAAATCTGTATTAACCAAATCACGTGAAGTTGTGGTTGTGGTTCCCGTGGCCTCATCGCGATCTAAAATGTGAGAAACCTGCAATGAGAAATCGAGATCATCGTTTAGTGTTCCACTTGCATCCGCTGATGCGAGTAAATTTTTGGATTTGTAATCGGTTGGCGTAACTGTATTAGTCACATCACCTGGATAAGTTCCGTTTGCTGAAGCTGCGACAAATCGTTGGTGAACAAGCCACCCACCAAAAGTTTGTTGGCCAAGAACTGTGATGCGATTGGTTTGTGTTTTGT
>JANOUF010000198.1:0-6851 GCA_031416685.1 Bdellovibrionales bacterium | reverse complement strand
CGGAGGCGGTGGCTGCGGGAGACACATGAGTTCTCGCTTCACGCGCATAGCACGGTGAATGAGATCCTGCCCGCCCGAAACATCCGCAAGGAGTGCCGCACGCGTAAGGACACCGCTGCGCGTGCCTGCAGGCATGCGTACTGCGTTTGCTGCAGTAATCGTTGCCGGCGCCGCAGCTGTGACGCCATAAACTTGCATTAGGGGCGCATAGCGTGTGAATGAAATATCGGTCGTAAACAGATCAGAGAACTTGCCGCCTGATTGAGTAATGTACGAAACCAATTCTTCAGCTTCGTCATTCATTGCAGTACGCATCGTCTCGTCGAACACGATCCCCTCGCTAAAGAGTCGGATACCTGGATTGTCCGGATCGAAGTTCGGCGTCTCTTTTAAGTAGAGCCAGCCGTGCGCAAATTCACGTAGTGAGCTTTCTACTTTTGGACTCGCAAGAACATACTCAAGAGCTTCAACGAATTTAATATCCTCGCCGAGGTTACCATTCTTCGCGTAAGTGCGAAGTTGATTGTCAGGCATCGTGTTCCAAAATGCGTAACTCAAACGATTGGCGATAGTATAAGAGGAGAGTTGCAAAAGCTTAGGGTTGCCCGCAGATTCAGTTTCTTGATCTTCCATATGGAAGAGGAAGTTTTGCGACATCAACATTCGCATGATGAGGTTGTTGACGGCGACGGCTTCAGTGACACCGGTCCACTCTTCCATGAAGCTTGTCACTTCGTTAACCGTTACTGTCTCGATGAGTGGGCGTCGGTAAAGCGCAAGACCGAGATTTCTTACGATCTGAGTTCGGCATGAAATACTAATATTCGGATAAGTAACTTGCGGGCACGTTGCACTCTGGTTCCATTGTGTGATGTTGTTGACTGTACCCCAGACTTCGCCGTCTGCGTTTGTCAGGCGATTAGCAATAACATCTGAGATTTGAAAGAGCGCGTTCAAACGATCCCGTCCTAATGCGCTCATCGTGCGCGGAAAGCGCGCGTCAGTTTCCGTGGGGAGCACGGCTGCGTTGAGTGCGTCGTTGTAGAGCCATCCGTCGTACGGGCTGGCGCGAACGATCGAAAGAAAATCGCGAATTGAATTCAAGTATTGTTTATTACTAAGAGCTTTAACGGTAGTCGCCGGCAATCGTTGCTCGATGGTCTCGTTTTCATTGCAGGTAAAGTTTGTATTATCCGTCGGTGCTGAGGCCGCCATGATCCAACGCCTCAAGGTACTGTACTGTGCACTCGTGAGTTGTCCAGCCGGTGGCATGTTCTTAAGAAGCTGTGTTGTGCCAGTGTAGTTTTTCAATCGCTGAATTAATCGCGACTGATCAGGCTGCCCTGGAACTATTAGATTCGCAGAAATAAACTCGCGCTCTGTTTGAAAATTCAGGCGCGTACTACCATTGGCTCCGTCATGGCAGCTATTACAGCTTCTCGCGAGAATGGATTTAGTTGCAGCGAACTCGGTGCTAAGTGAGCCACTCGTAGAAGACAGCGAATTACTAGTCACTGCTACAAAGCTTGGCGCGCAGTTCTGCCCGAACAAAATCAAGAGGCCTGTTCCGACGACTAAAATGCTTAGGTGTTTGATGAATAATTTTTTTGAAAATTTCATCAGCCGATCCTCGGCGGAAGTGGAATGGGGTCTTTAAAGTAATTGAAGTTGTAGCGCGACATACGCCCTGCATGGTGGTAGTCAGTTGCCAGTTTCTCGTCCATCGAAGTTGTTCCGAATCCGCCAACTCGGGTAATTCCATTGTTTTGTGGGCCATAGGCCGAATCGGTACGGTTAAGTAGGTCCGTGTTCAAATCAGAGCGTTCGTAATCCGCAGGCACCATTCCCGCCGCTTGAAGAACCGTTACGAGGTAGCGGTTATAAGGGATTCCGGGGTGGTCGCTTGAGAATAGTGGATCAGTCGGCTCATCGACAGTTGCACCGTTAACTGTACCGCCAGCGAACGTGAACAAACGATTGCGATCGCCATAATCGACCATGTATCCAGTTGGAAGTGCGTCGTTGAAACTACCAACAGTAAGTGTCGGCTGGTTGACATTCCGGTGCGTGTAAATGGTTTCCATTGAAATTTGCGCAAGACCATTATGCAAAAATGATTTGCCGTTTGCTGGATCTATCATTGAGTTGAGTTCGGTGAGAAGAGGCGCAATGAACGTGGTCATCTTCTTAGCGTAGAGGCTGCTCATGTAATCGATAACTGGCTGCGAGTATGGCGCGTGCGTGACACCTTCGTGATAGTCGGTAGTCGCACGGCCAGAGTTGTCGTAGCTATTGGCGATGTCGCTGTGAAAGGTCACTACCCGAGTCATGTCACAAGCGAAGATCGCTTTGATCAGCGTAATGTAGTTGCGATAATTTAAAGCGTCGTCGAGCAGAAACTCATTTTTATTGTTAGCTGCAGTTGGGTCCTGACCAAGGTGTCTGCATGATGCGATAGCTGATGTCGTAAGGCCCGCTTGCAAGTCAGACATCGTATCCATCACGCTCTCGAGAATAATTCGATCTGTAGAACCGATCTGACGTCCAGAGGCAACGCGTCTGTAATCGTTCAACACGCGAGTGAGTAAGTCACGTCGCGGGTTCGCAACGGGTGCACCGCCCGATTCTGGATACGCGCCATTATTAAAAATAATTCGGTACGCATCCCACGCGTTGTAAGCGATCGACCCCCTTCGCACCAGTTGTCCAAGTGCGTTCATGTCGACACTTCCGCCGCCCATACCCAAATGGTATGCGGAACGCTTTGAAGGATCGAACTTTGCATTCTTTGCGAGAAAGTGATCGATTGTTTGAACTTTTCCATTCTCCGATGCACTAAGACCCATCATAGAAGCGCCTAGATGATGCGCCCACTGGTGATAACCGAACGACACATGGTCGAGCGATTTATACAGCATCATTTGATTTAAAAACGGATTCATTGCGGATGTGATGACTCGCGATAAACCTGTTCGACCGTCTTGCATGAAATCTGTTAAGCGCTGATAGCCTGCCGTATTCGGGTTACCTGGAATTGGAATTCTATTTGGTAACGCGTTGACGGTTGGAAACCACGCTTTGTTGTGGCCGATGTTAAAGTTCGTCATGATCGAGAGGTAGCGTTTGATCGGGCCCGTCTCAACACCGCGCGCTTCACGCGGAACAAGCGAAGTTAAAAACGGAATCGAGAGTAGAGTGCTGCCCGTACCTTGCAAAAACATTCGGCGCGTAACTTTGTTGTATTTCATGAAACTGCTCCCCCGAGCTTATCGACACAAACCCTTGTTTTCAGAAGGGTTCATGCCTCGACATTAGTAGAATATGTGTGACGGGAGGCGATTGGGACTGAGGAGTTTGAGTAGATTAGGGCGATGTAGGTTTGAGGTGGGTGGATTGAAATGGGATTTGTGAGGGGGGCTATATCAGATTGGGATTTTGTGAGAGGTGGACTCGCGAGCGAGAGTCGGACTCGTAAAGGTCGCTAAATCCCGAAGGGCCTGAGCCCTTCAGGATTTACGGGAATCTCGATACCTTACTTCTTCTGTGCGTCTTTCATTTTTGAGTGATCCATTCCGTCCATGTTTTTATGATCCATCATCCCGTTCTCGTCCATCATGTCCATCATCGGGCACTTCTTTCCGGTCTTCATCATCGGACAGTTTTTCATCATTTCTGCCTTGCACTCTTCCATAGGCTTATTCGTTTTCAAACAGGCAGCGGCTTTTTTGTGAGTGTCTGCCATCTGCTCATGCATTTTAATTTTTGCCGAACGATCATCATCCTTTGCTTCTGCAAAGCTTGTAGCTGGCAAGACCAGGAACGAGCTCACGACTACTGAAAGAACTGTAGCAAACGGTTTCTTAAATTGATTTTTCATAAATTCTCCTTAACCGTTGTTATAAATCCTTTGATCAATATGCACACCGCCCTCCGCATCAAGAGAACTTGACTGACAGGCTTGAGCCCGATGTTCATTTTTGTACACAGATTTCAATACAAAATTAACAAACAAATCAATCCACGAACACAAACCCTGCATTCGCTTTGCTATGCTTCAGGTCGAGGGATCATAGACGACTCTGTGTTTAGCTCAGGGGGCGAATTGCGAACTATGCGTGCTATTTTGCCACTGTTGCTGGCACTTCCATGCGTCCTTTGGTTAGGCCTGCGAGCAAGTTCATGCCCTAATCATTTTTTCACTAAGGAGACCAATCAATGAACGAGATCAATTTCAAAAAAGAAGTCACAGGCGAGTTTGAAGATATTGTTTCTAAGTTGACGGAAAAGCTTAAAGAGCAGGGTTTCGGCGTCCTCAACCGAATCGATCTACACTCTAAGATTAAAGAAAAAATCGATAAGGACTTGCGACCAACCGTGATTCTTGGCGCTTGCAATCCGCAACTTGCATACGAGGCCTACCTCGAAAATCCAGACGTTGCGAGCCTACTACCTTGCAATGCAGTTGTTAGAGACGTGGGTAGTGGCCGAATTAGCGTGGAGCTGGCAAAGCCAACTGCCTTGATGAAGATGTTGGGCGACGAAAAGCTTGTTAGCCTTTCTAAAAAAGCCGACGACCGTTTGCAATTAGCGCTGGCATCACTTTAAGGAAATACGTACCCGGTCGGTTACATGCATCTGTCGGTCTTTCCGACGCAGCGGGTTTTTAAAACCGTAGACGCGTTCTGTGCACTTCCGAGATCTAGAAGATTCTTAAAGCCAAGGTCCTTCAAAACTTTTACAGCTTGTTGTGAACGATTCCCACTTCGGCAATAAACGACATATTCCTTGCCACGATCGAGGCTCCCCGCCTCCAACTTGAATTTTGGATTTAAGTAATCAATATTCAAAGCCCCTTCAACATGACTTTGAGCATATTCATCGGGAGTTCTTACGTCCAAAATTAAAGCTTTCCCGCTTGCACCGTAGGCGATGTTTGCAACGCTTAAAACAATCGCCAAGTGTATTAATTTTTTAAACAATTTCATTTATTCCTCCTACCCACAAAAGATCTGATGCAGAGAGGCGATCAGATTTTTAATCCTCGGGTCTTCAATCTTGTAATACACAAAAATGCCGCGCTTTTCAGAAACAATTAGTCCTTCCAACCGCATGCGATTTAAAAACTGCGAGACCGCCGACTGCGAAGCGCCACATAGTTCTTCGAGCTCGCCAACACTTTTTTCACCGCCCGACAGGTGACAAAGAAGCATCAGTCGCTGCGGATGAGCGAGAGTTTTCATCAGTTGAGCCACATGCTCACAATTTTCTTCCATGCGTCTTAGGGACAATACAGCTTGCTTTTTCATATTAAAGGATCATAATATATAAATATAACTCTGTAAAGCGACTTGAAGGGAATTTTCGTTATGAATAGGAATCTAATCTTCCAGCAACTGTTTGAACCCCAAAGTTCAACTTACACATATCTTCTGGCCGACAAGCACACCAAAGAGGCAGTTATTATTGATTCGGTCTTAGAAGCCGTAGATCGTGATCTAAAGTTAGTCGATGAGCTCGATCTTAAACTCAAGTTCGTACTCGACACTCACGTTCATGCAGATCACGTTACCGGAGCGGGCGCGATTCGCAGTCGTCTGGGCGTAAAAACCGCTGTCGCCAAGAATGCTAATGTTCCTTGTGTCGATGTGAAGCTCCAAGAAAGCGATGAAATTAAGTTTGGTGAGTTTGCGATCAAGGTTCTCGAGACACCTGGACATACCGATGCTTCATTGAGTTTTTATTGTGAGGGCATGATCTTTACTGGCGATGCGCTTTTAATCAGAGGATGTGGGCGTACAGATTTTCAAAGTGGATCTGCAAACACTCTTTATGAGAGCGTCACTAAGAAGCTCTTTAGCCTTCCGCCAGACACAATCGTTTACCCAGCCCATGACTACAGGGGATTTACGTCCTCAAGTATCGAAGCTGAGATCAAAAACAATCCTCGTCTCGGGCAAGGTAAATCAAAAGAGCAATTTGTCGAAATTATGGCGAACCTAAAGCTCGCCTATCCGAAGCAAATCGACCGAGCTGTTCCAGCCAACCTTTCCTGTGGAGTGGTGAAAGATCAAAGCTCAAGACAAGATGTTGGTCAGCCGACGACTCGAAACTAGTGAGGAATCGAAATGGAAAACTATTTTCTACCATTGCTCGGCGGTGCACTCATCGGCGTTGCTGTTTCAATGATGCTTTTCTTAAATGGTCGGGTAACTGGGGTCAGCGGAATTGTAAGTGGCGCTCTTACTCGTCCCAAGGGCGATCTTGCTTGGAGATTGTTTTTTATCGGCGGACTTATTCTGGGCGGAATTGCTTTGCGCTTCTTCTATCCAGACTCCCTTAGGAGTGATCTTGGTCGAAGCACGCTCGTAATAGTCGCAGCTGGATTGATCGTCGGGTTCGGGACTGTCATGGGAAGCGGCTGTACGAGCGGTCACGGAATTTGCGGTGTTAGCAGAATGTCGCCGCGATCGATCGTGGCCACTTTTGTTTTCATGGGATTTGGCATTCTCACCGCAACGCTCTTTCGAATCTTCATACTAAGAGGTGCTTAAGGTGAAAAATTCGGTGGCGGCTCTTGCAGTCGGGTTTATTTTTGCAGTTGGACTGGGTTTAGCTGGAATGACTGATCCTAAAAATGTGGTCGCTTTTTTGGATGTCTTCGGAAACTGGAATCCGTCTCTAATTTTTGTAATGGGTGGCGCGCTTGTAGTTCATATGATTCTCTTCCGAATCATCACGAAGCAACCCGCGCCCCTGCTCGCTTCTCAGTTTCAGCTCCCGAAACGTCGGGACATCGACAAACGTTTGATTTTCGGCTCGATGCTCTTTGGAATAGGCTGGGGGCTTGCTGG
>JANOUF010000197.1:0-3953 GCA_031416685.1 Bdellovibrionales bacterium | reverse complement strand
GCGCAACCAATTTTGGACCCACCCTAGAGGTGAGTTGCCTTTTGACCTGCCCTCCCACTTCGCCTATCACTCAATCAAGTACAGGCGAGTCGGCTCCTTTAAGTAGACGCTCATTCTCGATACTCCATAGCTATTAATTGCATGGCGCTGGTTACAAGGGCGGCAGAGGAGTCTTAGATTGTTGAGTACGGTCTTCCCACCTTTTGCAAACGCGATGATGTGATCGATTTGAAGCGCTCTTGAGGATTTACAATTGTTACATTGGTAGTTACCACGTTTAAAAACCGCTCGACGAAGTTCCAACGGAATATGCCTTCTCAAATTGTTAGTCTTAGCATTCACCTGCGGCGCCGCGGGTACTGGCGCGTTATTTTTTTTGCCGTTCAATTAATTCAATTTGCAAATCTACGTTTACGAAAAGTGGATTCGCATTGCGCGACTATCGACCATCATGCACCGGAGACTGAAAATTACTCGCAGAATTGAAATCGAATAATCGACCACTAAACCACGCACACTTAAAAAAACCTTAACCACCAAACAAAGTCGATCGAAGGCAAACTTGAATGTGGGTTCACAGCGTGACCCACTTCAAGGTTGCCGCAGATCTGCACAAAAATAATGACGGCCTCAAACAAAAACGATATCCATTTCCCAATGGAATTAGTGACGCTCAAACCAGTAAAAGCCAAAGATGCCGACGAGTTATTTCCTCTTGTCTACAAGACGGCTGTTACCGAAACAATTCAATGGGACGGTCCCTCCTCGCTACAACAGCTTCGCGCTGGATTAGAAGAGCGCGAATTACAAACTCGCAATGGCACTAAACACCAGTTCACTATCGTGGAAAGTTTCTCCGGAAAGAAAATCGGATCTATTGATTTACGTCCGGATGAAGATGAAAGTTATCGCGGAGACATGGGGCTATGGATTGGGATTCCTTATCAGGGCAAAGGATATGGAACTGCGGCGGTTAAGCTAATCCTAAGATATGGCTTTGAGAAACTCGAAATGGAAAAAATTGAAGCCACGATCTTCGCCGGAAATACAGCGAGCCGCCGAATTTTTGAGAAAGCCGGCTTCACACTTGAAGGCACGATAAGAAAGTGCATTAAAAAACGCGGCCAGTTTCTAGATGAATGGCTCTTCGGAATAACAAAGGAAGATTTTCAGGATTAGGGGCGACAGACTGCCGCTCCCCCAGTTCTAAAACGGCATCCGCGCGAGCAAAACCTTAAGATCATCATTCGTCAGGAACAATCCACCACCGACAAACCCGCCAGCCCGCGTTTTCGATGTAAGATCGTCGCCGCCACCACTTAAGTAGATGCCACGGAAAACTGTGTAACGTGCGGTTGCGCGCAGGTGGAAATTCGAGAAATCAAACGCTTCCATCGACAATCTGAAACGACGCTTGAACATATAGTAATCAACGCCGAAGCCACCTGAGCTCTCGATGATGCCGCCTCGAACAGTTAAATTATAAAAGTTCTTCCCGAACATCGCATTGAACTTCAAGCGATCGCGGAAGCGTCTTTCTTGAGCCACTTCCGTCGTCGTTCCTGCAGTCGTCGTAGTGGTGTCTTCGCGTTGCACAACACCCGCTTTATCATCCACCAAGCCAACTTCGTAGAAACGATCGAGACCGGGCTGAATCGTTAAACCCAAAACTGATTTAGTCTCGTTTGCGTCACCAAAATACTCAGAGTGGAAGTCGATCGACGTCTGCATCTTATTAGCAGTGTCTAGGAAGTTGTTCACACCTTCGATAGCCGAGTTCAGAGATTCAACAGTCGTCTCATCATTGATAAGTTTACCAATTGTACCATCGCCACGATTCACTTTATCCGTAATTTCTTGAACGTTCTTAAGCGAACCCTCAATGCTTCTCAAACTATGAAGAGCATCTTTCCACGCGGCCTTAAAGCCATCTTGACCAGGGTCATTGACGAGTTCATCGACTGTCTTCGTGATGTTGTTCATCGATTGAATGATATCGCCGATCTGGCCTTTGCGCTCACGAGTGAGCTGCGCCATATCCGTCGTCATTTCTTCAATATTGTGGATGATACGACCAAGCGGTTTTGCGTCGTCACCTTCGGTCGCTGATTTGATGTTCTCAGCAATTGCAGTCAACGACTTCGTAATCTTACTCACTTCACCAATTAAACGATCCACCGACGCGCGGTCATCGACCACGAGAATTTGTTCACCATCGCGAAGCGGCGGATCACGCGGATCTCCAGAAACGATTTCGACGTGCTTATCGCCTAAGATACCGTTAGGACGAATTTCAATACGAGCGGACCGCGTAAGAGGAATGTCTGATTTTAAAATCATGTCGACGCGCGCTTCGCCGTTTTGAAGAGTGATGTCTTTAATAATACCGACGTTGATGCCGGCCATTTTTACATTCGAGCGCGGAATCAAGCCGCTCGCGTCTTCAAGTAAGAACCATGTGTCTTTATTTGAACCAAGGGAGCCAGGATTTTCGCTCACTCGTAGCGACATCGTCGCGATCACACCCGTGAGCAATAAGACTAGCGCTCCAACTTTGAACTCTGGCGTTGTCCAGATGCTCATTTTTTATGAACTCCCTTAGCGACGAATTTTTTCACCAGTTCAATCTCAGTATCCAAAAAATCCTGAGGCGTACCGGTCAGCAAAACTTTTCCGTTGTGTAACATCGCCATAAAATCAGCTATGCGGAAAGCCGCTAGGAGATCATGGGAGACAACAATCGAAGTCGTGCCTTTGTGTAAATTATGGGTGCTAACAATGAGATCATCCACCATTTCAGTAAGAACTGGATCAAGTCCTGTTGTCGGTTCGTCGTAAACCATGATCTCTGGATTAAGGGCTAAGGCGCGCGCAAGTCCAACGCGTTTCCGCATACCTCCGGAAAGTTCTGACGGCAGTTTATGGTAATGCTTTTCATCGAGGCCTGACTGCGCAAGTTTAGTCTTTGCAATCTCGACCATTTTTGCTCGACCAAGTTCTGGCTTATGTTCTTTTAGAGGGAAAATCACGTTTTCCACGGCACTCATGTCGTCAAAAAGAGCCGCATATTGAAAAAGCATTCCGTATCGTTTGCGAAGATTCGTGAGCTCATTGTCACTCAGCTTTGTGAGGTCGTGGCCCAAAACACTTACAGAGCCAGACGTTGGTTTGAGTAGGCCCAAAATGTGTTTGAGCAAAACCGACTTACCAGTTCCTGAGAACCCGATGATGACCGTGAGCTTCCCTTTAGGGATTTGCAAATTCATGCCGTTAACGACGTAGTCTTTCCCGTCGAATGTTTTGCAAAGATCTTTTATATCAACCGCAACGTCGTTCATTACTTACCGCCAGGTGTGCCAATCATGGCATAGAAGAAGTTGATTGCACTTGTAAGAAAGAAATCGCTGACGATGATTGAAACCATGCTTAAGACGACACCACGATTTGTGGCGTTACCGACACCTTCCGCGCCGCCGCTGGTGTTAAAACCGCGGAACGTACAAATGATCGAGAAGAACAATCCAAACATTGCGGATTTAAAGAGGCCTTCGTAAATGTGCGATGGATTAATCCAAAGTGCAGTCTGCGAGAGGAAAGTTGCTTCATCGATTCCAAGTACATAAACCGAGAGCGCCCACGATCCCGTCATTGCCGTTGCATCGAACACTCCGCAAAGTAGCGGGGTTACGAGCAAAGAAGCGATGACTCTTGGAGAAATCAAATATTGTTTCGGCTCCACGCCCATAACTTCTAGAGCGTCGATCTGCTCACTTACCCTCATAGTGCCAAGTCGTGCGGCCATCGCACCACCTGCACGTGCCGCAATGATAAGTCCCGTAAGTACGGGGCCAAGTTCGCGAGTAATGCCGAGTCCGACTGTGGGTCCCACAAGTGAAGTTGCGTTCACCATTTTGAAGCCGAGATAAACTTGATACGTCATTGCAGCACCGGTG
>JANOUF010000196.1:0-3108 GCA_031416685.1 Bdellovibrionales bacterium | reverse complement strand
CACTACAAATCCAATTGAGTTCGGGAAACCGTTTCAATATAGTTTAAAAGGTCTTCGTAGGCTGAGAGTTGGAGATTACAGAGTGATCTTTCAAATCAATAAAGAAGTTCGGACTGTTTTAATCGTAAAAATTGGACATCGCCGAGAGGTTTATGAAGGCTAGAGCTTACGGCTAATTTTTCTTGATTGAATAGTAGCAGGCAAACGCAACATCACCGTCGTTCAGCGTAAGTGTGCGAGTGCGCATTCGTACGCGCGCAGTTGGCCCACGGTAGACATCGAGTTCAACTAAAAAGCGACCGTATTCACGCATGTGTACTTCCATCGAGTACCCGGCTTCGTAAATAATCGTAGCTAAGGGTGAGTTGCGGTGAACTAGCCCGTTCGTTAGATCATTCAGCGTCTGACCAAACTTATTGGTCAATGTTCGTTTTAAGTCAGCAGTTGAGCGTGTATCGAGCGAGTCGATGCGTGACAATGTCGACATGGTCCACATGAAGCGTGATGCACGAGCTGGGTCATCGCTATGCTTGCTTTCAAATGCCCAAAGGATGGAATTTTCTGTGCCCATGCCAGTCATCGGGTAGCAGCGACCTACGAATAAGCCTTTGCGATCTTCGAAGCTAACCTCTGCCCCATACCCATACCATTCGCGAAGCGCATTGTAGTGGAGTTGCGGCGGCGTATTTTTTAAGAATAGGGGGAGATTTGGCGGGGGAGATGCAAAAGCAACGGATGAAATGCTAAAAGATGAAATGATTAAGAGAAGTGCTGCTAAAATGATGAGCTTCATTTGTGCGCCTCCTTTCTCTGGTTTGTGTCTTTGAGGCATTATGAGCCCTCTTTAGTTCTAGGAAACCGGCAGGGATTTGACAAGGGAAAGGCGAGCCAGCAATATGCGTTTTTTCCTAAACAATGAGGCGATTAACGTCGCCGCGCTTTAGTACGAGGATCTCTTATGGCTGAAGAAATCATTTATACGATGAAGGGCGTCGGTAAGGTCTTTCCTCCAAACCGTTACGTTCTTAAGAATATTTATCTTTCGTATTTCTACGGCGCAAAAATCGGCGTTCTCGGTCTCAACGGCTCTGGTAAGTCATCGCTCCTCAAAATCATGGCGGGTATCGATCAAGAGTTTTTAGGCGAAGCCTTCCCCGCGCGCGATTTCAAAGTTGGATATCTTCCGCAAGGGCCTGAGCTAGATCCAAAGAAAAACGTAAAAGAAAACGTCATGGAAGGCCTTGGCGAGCTCAATGAACTTCTTACTGAGTTCAACAAGATCAACGATAAGTTCGCTGAAGAGATGTCGCCTGAAGACATGGAAAAACTTATCGATCGCCAAGCAAAGGTCCAAGAGAAACTTGAATCCCTCGGCGGCTGGGAAGTGGATCAAAAAGTTGAGCAAGCGATGGACGCACTTCGCTGTCCTCCTGGAGAATGGCCGGTAACGAACTTATCCGGTGGTGAAAAACGTCGGGTAGCCTTGTGCCGTTTGATTCTTTCAAATCCTGACATCTTGCTCTTAGACGAACCGACGAACCACTTGGACGCAGAATCAGTCGGCTGGCTTGAGCGATACTTACATGACTTCCCGGGAACCGTAATCGCTGTGACCCACGATCGATATTTCCTTGATAACGTCGCGGGTTGGATTCTTGAACTCGATCGCGGCGAAGGTATTCCTTGGAAAGGGAACTACACTTCGTGGCTTGAGCAAAAAGACAATCGCCTCAAGCAAGAAGCAAAAGAAGATACCAAGCGTGTGAAAACTTTAGAGCGAGAGCTTGAATGGGTTCGCATGAGCCCGCGCGCTCGTCAGGGTAAATCGAAAGCACGTTTAACAGCTTACGAAAATTTACTAAAAGAGCCTTCGCATGAGAAGCTGCAAGAGTTGCAGCTTTACATTCCTGCTGGCCCAAGACTTGGCGACGTTGTTATTGATGCTCTCAATGTCGGGAAAGCTTACGGCGATAAGCTTCTATTTGAGGGAATGAATTTTTCAATTCCAAAAGCGGGTATCGTTGGAATTATCGGGCCGAACGGTGCTGGTAAGACAACTTTGTTCAGAATGATTACTGGAAAAGAAAAGCCGGATTCAGGGGATCTCAAAGTCGGCTCGACTGTGAAACTTGCTTACGTTGATCAAAGCCGCGAGACATTGAATGCAGGTAAAACCGTTTACGATGAAATCTCAGGTGGCAGTGAAGTTATTTTGGTTGGTGGAAAGGAAATGAACGCTCGTGCGTATGTTTCCAGGTTCAACTTCTCGGGCGATTCGCAGCAGAAAAAAGTTGGCGACCTTTCGGGTGGAGAGCGAAACCGTGTGCACCTTGCGAAGGTTTTGCAATCCGGCGGAAACGTATTGCTGCTCGACGAACCAACAAACGATCTCGACGTAAATACGATGCGTGCACTTGAAGAAGCGCTGCTTGAATTCGGCGGCTGCGCCTTGATCATTTCGCATGATCGCTGGTTCTTGGATCGTGTTTGCACGCACATCATGGCGTTCGAGGGTGATTCAAAGGTTTCATTCTTCCCGGGGAATTTTAGCGAATACGAAGAAGATCGTAAGAAGCGTTTAGGTGCTGAGGCGCTGACGCCGAAGCGGATTAAGTATCGGAAGATTCACTGAGTTTACCGGTCGCGAGTGGCTAGTGCCGCTCTCGCGTATCTAGCGGCTGCGTTTGCAGCTGCCTACGAGGCCGTGAAGTTCACGGCCCAACACGTAAGCATTAAGATTATCTAATGGTTGAGTGCATAGGAAACCTTCGTCATCGCGTTCTGTGGTGATGATGGGTTTCGTTTTCTCTTTTAGAGTTCTTGCTGCGCAAACGTTTTTGTCTTCGTTGGGTTTGCAGGTTTGGGTGTATTTGTTCACGACTTTCTCGATTTCAGTCTTTTGTATTTTTACTTTTCGCGTGAACTGCGAAGGCGAAACCAGTCCGTAATAGGCGAGAACCATGTCGTCTGTGAGTTCTTGTTTTAACTTTGATGAGAAAGAGATTCGCTCACAAGTTGTATCGGGGCAGAACTTATAGGTCGCCGTTTTGTTGTCTGTCGAGTATTCGATTTTGCCCCGAGCATTCTCGAGATTGTGGTTGATGAGGG